>JAFARV010000100.1 GCA_019245255.1 Acidobacteriaceae bacterium
AGCGACGCGGATCGAGTGAAAACGAGGCCAGCCAAGAACACCCTAAGTGATGGCGATCTTCTGCGGCGTTCCACTGAAGGCGATGAGGAGGCGTTCCTGATTCTCTACCGGCGACATCAAGGTCCCGTTTTCCGGTTTGCTTTACACATGGCCGGGAGCAGGGAACTCGCGGAGGAGGTCACGCAAGATGTTTTTATGGCGATCGTGACGGATGCGCGGCAGTACCGGGCAGAGCGCGGGACTCTACAGGCCTACCTGATCGGTGTGGCGCGGAATCAAGTCAGAAGGCACCTGCGGAGTATGCAGACGATTGCTGACAGTGACGCGGGCGAGAGGAGCATGGCGCGCGATCCCGGTGAACACTTAGACGAGACTTTAGGCAAACAGGAAGACTTGAAGCTGTTGCGGAGGGCAATTTTGAATTTGCCTCCAAACTATCGCGAAGCGATAGTGCTCTGTGACCTCGAAGGCTTCGACTATGCACAGGCTGCAGAGCAGTTGGGATGCGCGCTGGGCACCATACGCTCCCGGTTACATCGAGCGCGGGGCATCCTGCAACGAAGACTGAAGAGGCGGCAGGAGTGCCCGGTATGAATGAACCTTCTGATTGGAGGCACGTTGTAAAGCGGCTTGTTGAAGCGCTGCCAAAAGAAGCGAGTGCGGAAACGGAAGCCCGGCTTCTTATGGCGTTTCGAGCACAGCGCCGGCGGGCGGTTCGCGCACGGGTGTACTGGATCGCCACTGCCGCGTGTCTGGCGTTGAGCCTGGCGTGGTTCTGGGCTCAGCATTCTTCGCGGATGCCCCGGGTATTGCAGCCAGGGAGGGGAACTTACTACGCGAACGGGATGCCCGGCTTCGTGGCACTACCGTATGCCGAGAGCGGTGTGCCGCTAGAAGAAGCGGTGGTTGTGCGGGTACAGCTTCGCCCCTCCGAACTGGGGCTGATGGGCTTAAAGCGCGTGCCTGCAGGAATCAACGGGAGTGTTCAAGCGGATCTTTTGGTCGGTCAGGACGGCATCGCGCGGGCTGTCCGTTTGGTCGAGTAACGCGCATTCATCCAGTTAATTTTCAGATCAAAAAAGCAGAAAGGAAGCGGAGTATGAACAGACTAATTGCGATTTTCGCCATCTGCGTCACGAGCGTGCTCGGGCAGGCGGTGAGCAGCAGTTCAAAGGATGCCGGCATTGCGAAGCCGGTGGTGATTCAGGGTGGTGTGGCAGGCTTTGGACCGATAGGGATCACCGGGGCGATGGCCGGACCGATGGCCACCGTTGCCGGCGCGCCCTATTCAGCGGAAGCCGTGACTGAGCGCGTGCAGACCTTAGCGGACGGCAACCGGATTGTCCAGAACACAACCGGCAGTGTGGCGCGCGATAGCCAAGGTAGAGTTCGCCGGGACGAGGCGCTGCCGGGGTTGACGTCGAGCAGTGGAGACGCTCCGCACCTGGTGATGATCGAAGATCCGGTAGCCGGAGTGCACTGGAGTCTGGACGCGCGAACCAAGACAGCAGTGAAGCTACCGTTTGTACATGTGAACCCGGACGACAAAGCGCACGCCTTGGGACCGTTTGCGCTGCCGCCCCCTGGGCCAGACAAAATGTGGTTTGCTTCTACGGCGACACCCGGGCCAGGGCTAAGTATTCAGACGATTGTCAAAGACCAGTTCTCGGACTCGGATACGAAAAAGACCGACCTGGGTACGCAGACGATGGAGGGCGTCCCGGCACAGGGCACTCGCATTACGCGGACCCTTCCGGCCGGAGCTGTCGGGAACGAACAGCCGATCGTCATCACGACCGAAACCTGGTATTCGCCGGATTTGAAGGTTTTGGTAATGAGTAAGACCAGTGACCCGAGAATGGGAGAAATCAGTTACAGGCTTATGAACATCGATCGCGCAGAGCCTGCTGCCAACTTGTTTCAGGTGCCGGACGATTACACGGTCAAAGATCAGCCGGCGAACAACGTGATTTATCGGGAATTCAAAAAATAGGTTGGCGTAGCTCCTTGCTTGCCCCCGACGGGTCCCTTTTCGACTGTCCGGAAGGGACCCGTTTGAAACGGAGCAGGTGGTCACTGCCCCGCCGAGCCGCATCAGTTGCTCAACTTCTTAGATTCTCGAGCTCCATGACAGCGCCTGAGCAATGTCTGCAATCGCGGAGATGCCTCCTAAGACGATACCCATCCACGAAAAAGACCATATCCAGCCACGCAAAGCGGTGCTATTCCCTGCCTCACATATTACCCATGTTGAAGAAATAAGACCTGACTTGATATAGTGATATCACCATACTGAACGGGCAATGAATGATGCGCTGCCTTTCAAACATGTGGTATGGGTCGGGTCAAGCCGTAAGGATTTGCGAGAGTTTCCAGAAGCCGTAGAAGACCACATGGGTTATGCGCTGTATGTCGCGCAACAGGGCGGCAAGCATCGGGACGCGAAAACATTGACCGGCTTCGGCGGGGCAGGCGTGGTGGAAATTGTCAAGGATTATCGGGGCGACACTTTCCGCGCGGTGTACACGTTGCGATATCAGGGGACGGTGTATGTGCTGCATGCCTTTCAGAAAAAATCAAAGACCGGGCGCGAAACGCCGCGCCGCGATATGGACTTGATTAAACAGCGGCTACGGGAAGCCGAGCAAATTGCAAAAGGGGAAAGGCCATGAGCAAAACGAGGTACGAAGTCGGCGGGCGCAATGTGTTTAAAGATATCGGGGTGCCGAATGCAGAGGAACATTTGGTCAAGGCGCAACTGGTCTACAAGATCGACGCCATCATGAAAAAGCGCCGCTTGAAACAGGGTGATGCTGCCGCGCTGTTCGGCGTTAGTCAGCCGGACATATCCAAAATGTTGCGCGGCGAGTTCCGACAATTCTCTGTGGAACGACTGTTGCGGTTTTTAGTCAAGCTAGATCAAGATGTCGAAATTGTCGTAAAACCGCATCGTGATAAACACAATGCACCGGCGCTGCACGTGTCATAACTCACTCTTTATGAATACGCGGGCTGTACAGCAGAATGGTATAACACGCGAAACGGCGGCCGAAAATGTGGTCGTCCATGGAAATGATCGTCGCAAAACCCTCGGTTCTCGGGCGCTGCGCGTCTTGGCCATGTCGTAAGCCGACTGCATCCGCATGAGGGTTTCCATCTTCACGCCGAAAGCCTTCTCGATCCGTAGCGCCATCTCGCCGGACTCCGCTTTGCTGTTGAGCAAACGCCTCGGACTGCGGTTGCAGCTTGACCCACCCCACAACCTTGCATGCTCTCTCGACACGGGGGGAAGTTCGGTATATTCGTTGGGTTCTCAGTGTGCATCCTAGTCGGATGTCGGTACACTGACAAGTGATGAAGGGAGGGCGCCTTGCCATTGCGGTCTACTCGATGCGGGTTTGGCGAACTTCAGGATGGAATGCCTGGACATCAATGAAGCGATGCTGGCTCGCGGTAGGCAATTGGCGCACGATCAGGGCGTTGAAAGCAACATTGTTTTCACGAGAGGCGATTTCAACAAATGGCATCCCAGCAAAGCGCACGACGCAGTGATCGCAAATCAGTCGCTACACCACGTTTTGGAACTGGAAGCATTGCTCTCGAGCATCAAAGCGGGTTTAAGCGGCGACGGC
>JAFARV010000124.1 GCA_019245255.1 Acidobacteriaceae bacterium
ACAGCGAGTGGCATATGGAAAGATACGATCCTTGTCAACGCGAATACCGAAGCAGCTGTTGAGTTCACAGCAGAAAATCCCGGTCTGACGCTTTTTCATTGCCATCAGCAGGATCATATGGACATGGGATTTATGATGCTCTTCCGCTATGCGTAACGTACACTCGCGGATCTCCGGGCGTTTTCTTCCGCTCGCATCTGTTGCCGTAATCTCTACACTTCCCTTGTCCGCGCAAGGCAACTACGAGATCCAGGTTTACGGTGGGGATACCGTCGCTCCGCAAACCACCATGATCGAACTTCATTCGAATTTCACCGCCAGCGGCCAGCGGCAGGAGATTCAGGGAGTCTACCCGACGTATCATCAGGAGCACGAAACCATTGAGATCACGCAGGGCATTAACGACTGGGCCGAAGTGGGCTTCTATATCTTCACGAGTGAGCAAAACGGTCATGGAGCGCAGTGGGTCGGCGATCACATTCGCCCTCGCGTACGTGTGCCGACTTCGTGGCACTGGCCGGTTGGCTTCAGCATCTCAACGGAAATCGGCTACCAGCGCCCCGTCTATTCGCTGGACACATGGACGTGGGAAATCCGCCCGATCATTGATAAGTACATAGGTCGCTGGTATCTAGCCTTCAATCCCGCGCTCGAACGCACCTGGCATGGTCCGGACGTGCACCAGGGCCTCGGCTTTGCCCCGGCCGCAAAAGTTGGTTATGATTTTTCAAAACAGATCAGCGGCGGCATCGAATACTACGCCGATTACGGTAAGCTGTTTGCCTTCGATTCACTTCACGAACAACAGCAGCAGTTCTTCGCTGTTAGTGACCTGAACGTTTCGCCAAACTGGGAGATCAACTTCGGGGTTGGCATTGGTGTTACCGCAGCTACCGATCACCTGATCATCAAAAGCATTATTGGCCGGCGATTCTCTTGGCACAAGGCATCGCCGGTTGAGTAAGTTCAGGAACGCGGACTTTCCCGAAACTCTCGCTTCGCGGATCAATCGCCAGCCTGCGGCTCCACTGCGCCACTCACTTCCGGCTCGCTGAGGTTGCTATGGCGGCTCGCGTAAATGAAATACACGCACAAGCCCACCACCATCCAGCTCCCCGCTGCTATCTTTGAGGTTGCATCAACGGAAATGATCATTGCCAGGCAGAAGATCGCACCGAGAATGGGCACGAACGGCACCAGCGGCACGCGAAACGGCCGCGGCTGCTGTGGATTCTTGCTGCGCATGACCCAGACTCCGATACAAACCAGCACAAAAGCGAACAATGTCCCGAGATTGGTCATGTTGCCCGTTATGTCGCCGGGAAGCAGTCCTCCCAAAAGAGCCACGAAGATGTACAGAACCAGATTACATTTATAAGGCGTGCGGAACTTCGGATGCAGAGCCGCGAAGAGCTTCGGCAACAGACCATCTTTGGACATGGAGTAGAACACGCGGCTCTGTCCCAGGAGCATGACCAGCATTACTGAAGAAAAGCCGGCGAGAATCGCTATCGTCACCATCGTCGATAACCAGCCATAGCCCGGCATGTAAGTGCTGATCGCATAAGAGACTGACGCCTCCATTCCCTTTTTAGGATCGATGAAATCGAGCGATGGGGCGATACCGGTCAGTACCCAACTGAAGAGAACGTAGAGAATGGTACAGACTCCCAACGACCCCAGAATTCCGATCGGCATGTTCTTCCCCGGATCGATCGTTTCCTGTGCCGCTGTCGATACCGCATCGAATCCGATAAACGCGAAAAAGACCACGCCGGCGCCTCCCAGGATGCCGCCCCACCCGTGCTTGAAAATACCTGTATGAGCCGCATCTTCGGCGAGTACAAAGGGCGTGTGATTAGCGGGATTGATGAAATGCCAGCCGATCGCAATAATCATCAAAACAATCGTCACTTTTATCCCAACGATGATAGCGTTCACGCCCGCAGATTCTGAGATTCCCTTGATGAGCAGCAGCGTGATGATGAGCAGGATCACCAGCGCCGGCGCGTTCACAATGGCGTGCACGCCGCCCGGTCCGGTCAGCAGTGGCGAGTGTCGCCATTGCCACGGGATCAAATTCGGGAATAAATTGTTGAAGTACTCGCT
>JAFARV010000142.1 GCA_019245255.1 Acidobacteriaceae bacterium
CTTGCCGCTTTCAAAAACTTGCCTCTAGTTGTCATACTTGCTCTATCGGCGATGTTTGCTCTCGTGCTTCCCGCAAACGCCGTCTCCAGTTCCGGGCACGCTGACAAGCGGAATGAGAGCAGGTGTAATGACAAGGGCAAGACCGTCTATGATCCGGTCCATCGCGTTTGCTGGCTAGCCGACGCCAATCTTGCAGCAAAGGAAAAATTCGGCGTCCCCGATATCAACGAAGACGGCTCCATGAGCTTTCAAGCGGCACAAGACTGGGTCAAGGCGCTCAACGAATACAATCACCGCGGCTGGCTTGGACACAATAATTGGCTGTTACCGACGACGACGGCCAACGATCCGCATTGTACTAGGGACAACCCGGATGGCGGTGGAGGATTTGCTTACAACTGTTCGGCAAGCGGCCTGGGTGCACTCTATTACGAGGTTCTTCACGAATCTGCGCGAACGAATCTGCTGCCCGTCAAAGGATCTGTGAACGGCCCATTCCGCAATCTACAGCCGAATCTTTATTGGTCGAGCACGGCGGCTGCCGATCCTAGGCAGGGGTTTATGACCTTTTCGTTCAACACCGGCTGGCAAGGGGCCAACACGAAGACCAATGTCCTTTTCGTGCTGCCGATGGTCAAAGGCCGGTTGCCCGGCATGGCCGCGCCGAACGGCGACGGCCTTGAGTTAAGCCCGGACGGCAAGACCGTTTATGATCCGGTCGCCGATGTGACCTGGGTATCGGATGCCAACCTTGCCGCAACACGTTCCTTTCATGTTGCACGAGTTGGCATCGACGGCGCGATGGACTGGGAAACGGCGCTGAGATGGGTCACCGAACTCAGGAACTCGAGATATGCCGGTTCGGATAAATGGCGCCTTCCCGATATCGGCACCTGCGGCGGCTATGGTTGCAAGCAGAGCCCGCTCGCCCAGCTCTATTCACATTTACATCTCTCGGCAGGCTAATCGGTCAACAACGCCGGTGCTTCAATCGGCGGATTCCAAAACCTACAACCGTACATGTATTGGGCATGCAACGGAGATACCGTTCCGGGACACTGTAAAGGAAGCCTGCCAAGAGATATGGGATGGACATTTTCCTTCGCCAACGGTTTCCAGGGCACTGCGCTTCCAAGGAACGCTTTTTACGTGCTTCCCTATTATCCGCTTGAGTAAGTTGCGTAAGTGCAATCGTGGCCGGACAGGTACAACCCGCCTCGGGCCGGGACGCCTACCAGCGCAAAGGGCGCGGATGCGATGGTTAAGCCTTGATGCCGGATTTACTCCGCAACCGTACCGCCAGTTGGCAAAGGTACTTCAGGAAGCCGGCAATACGTCTGGCGCCCACGAGGTACTCCGAGAAATGGAACGTCAGCTGAGAACGCGAGGGGACGCGATTCAGCGATTAGGAAGCTCCCTGCTCAGGTGGACAATCGGCTATGGGTACGACCCTCAATGGGCGATTTGGGAGATAGCAGGGCTGAGCGCTGTAGGCTGGATCCTATACCGAAGGAGTTATTTCGCCGGGCAAATTGTTCCCACTGACAAGGATGCATACAGCTCACTTAAGGCTAATCACCGTCTGCCGGATCACCACAGCAGATTTTCTCCGCTGATCTACTCGTTAGAGAACACGTTTCCAATCGTAAAGCTCGGCCAAACGGATCGTTGGCAACCTGATCCCCACCCGCAAAAGGCGAACCTCTCATCCGAGATTGATGCAGATCCCCGCATTGCCGCGACCGGCCGCTCCTCCAGCCTATATCGACTGTTTCTTCGCGCTACAACCTTTGCTCCTAAACTGCTTCACTTCAGCGAATCACCTCAATTCATCCGCTGGTTTATTTGGATTCAAATCTTGCTCGGATGGCTTCTCGCGACGCTGTTCGTCGCCGGAGTTGCGGGGATCGTTCACAAGGACTAACATTCCCGAACCATCATCATTCGCCGGGAGCTTTAGTCATTGGTGCGGATGGAGAGACTTGAACTCTCACGGGCATTACACCCGCTGGAACCTAAATCCAGTGCGTCTGCCAATTCCGCCACATCCGCGCAAGGGCAGGTAAAAAGGTTGCTATCAGCGTAGCATCTCAAGCCTTCGCCGCGGCCTTCGTCTGCAGGAACGCGAGAAACTCTTGAGGATTGCGGGTTAGCTGCGGAAACGTGGCGATTACGTTCTGATCCGGATCCATCAGCGCGTAAAAAGGAATCGAGGCCGTGTGGAAGTGATCGTCCTCAAATTTCTGATTCTTCGCAGACTCGGAATCCGTGCCGTCAGTGTAAAGATCCACGATTACCAGGTCCTTCAGCGCTCCTTGAATCTCCGGGCGTGGAAACATGTTTGCTTTCATCCAGTGGCAGTTAGTGCACGCGTATCCGGTGAAGTTGACTAACACCAGCTTGTTTGCCGCGCGAGCCGCGCTCAGCGCTGCAGGAAGGTCGTTCTTGAAGTAACTTGCCGGACCAGATTGCGCAGAGCTGCCTGCGTTCGCAAACACCGATCCTCCGCCCTCGGGAATAAATGCATCGAGGTCGCCCAGCCGCCCGCCGAACAAACCCGGAATAAGGCTGATCGAGAAGATCAGGAAGAGAGCAGCCAGCAGCGCTCGGCCAACGCCCAGAGGCTCATCCTTTTTGATCCCTTCCATTCGAAGCATCCCGAGCAGATATGCTCCCGCCAGCGCAAACAAAACAATCCATGCGGCCAGAAAGCGCTCACGAGTTAGTAAGTGCGTTTGAAGCAC
>JAFARV010000181.1 GCA_019245255.1 Acidobacteriaceae bacterium
GATGCTGCTCACGCGTTTCCTGCCAGGTACAAGGAGCGAATGATTGGGAGTATCGGGGATGTGACGTGTTTCTCGTTTTACGCCACTAAAACAATTACCACCGGAGGAGAAGGCGGTGTGGCCGCTACAGCTGATCGCGAGATTGCAGATCGTATGCGTATTATGCGCCTCCATGGCATTAACATAGATGCGTGGAAACGATACGCGCCATCTGGTTCGTGGCGATACCAGATTCTCGACGCCGGATACAAATATAATCTTACAGACCTGGCAGCCGCGATAGGAATAGCCCAATTGCATAAATGCAATCGAATGTGGGCGCGCCGGCGGGAGATAGCGCACAGATACGCTCGTACGCTGGCACATCAGGAAGCTTACGTTTTACCGGGCAGCAGCCAGAATGTCGAGCATTCATGGCACCTATACGTCATACTGGTAAATGACTGCGCTTTGAAGATTGGCCGGGATCGCCTGATTGAAGAGTTGACGGCTCGCGGAGTTGGCACGTCCGTCCACTTCATTCCGCTTCACTTGCATGCTTATTATCAGCAATCGTGGGATTATAGACCCGGAGACTTTCCTGTGGCGGAGTACTATTTCGACCGCTGTCTCTCATTGCCTATTTTCCCCGGTATGTCGGATGAAGATGTCGACCAGGTATGTGAGGCATTACTTGAGATAGGACGTGAATTCCGCCGCTAATATTGAGGGCAAAGATAATTTGTTGGAGTTCAAAAAAAAGCAGAATAGCAGCTCAACATGGTATCAGCGATGGGGGAAACGGGGCTTAGATCTCTGCTTTTCAGCCCCAGCCCTGATCTTACTATCACCAGTTTTCCTCATAAGCGCATTAGCCGTACGGCTCGATTCATCGGGTCCGATTTTCTTTCGGCAGCGCCGTATCGGGAGATATGGTAGACCATTTTACGTTCTGAAGTTTCGAACGATGATTCATGATCCCGAACGAAAAGGCCCGACTGTAACCGCGTCTAGTGATACCAGGATTACGCGAGTCGGGAGATTTTTGCGAAAGTCAAAGCTGGATGAACTCCCACAGTTGTTAAATGTTGTATCCGGGCAGATGACCTTGGTCGGGCCGAGGCCGGAAGTGGCCGAGTATGTAGCACTGTACACGCAGGAGCAGTCTGCAGTCCTGCAACTTAAACCCGGAATCACCGGAGCGGCTAGCCTGTCCTTCAGTAATGAAGAAGCGGAGCTGGCTGCCCAGAATTCGCCAGAGGAATACTACGTCCGCGTCTTGATGCCTCGCAAGCTGATGCTCGATCTTGAATACTCTGCCAAAGTGTCCCTTAAGGAAGACATTCGATTGATTGCCCTCACCGTAACGAAGATCGTTAGGCATGCTTTCAAAAGCACGCCGGGTGTCACCGCTCGGGAATCAGCTCTCTAAATTGAACTAGGGACTTAGAACACCGACAGGCTATACCGTGCAGACCTCACCGCAAGTTGAATCTACCGAGCGAGAAGACCTCGGGACACATCCGATTCAGTTTCTGGATCTGAAAGCTCAGTACGCAACGATTAAGAACGAAATCACGCATGCCGTTCTCCAATGCCTCGAGACCCAAAGGTTCATTATGGGGCCTGAGGTAGAGGCCTTTGAACGCGAAATGGCGACTTGGAATTCGAGCAAGTCCGCGATCTCATGCGCGTCGGGATCAGATGCGCTCTTGCTTGCCCTGATGGCACTCGAGATCGGTCCCGGTGATGAGGTGATCACAACTCCGTTTACCTTCGTAGCGACGGTCGGTGCGATTGTGCGACTTGGTGCAAAGCCGGTGTTCGTGGATATTCACCCGGAGACCTTTAATCTCGACGCGTTGCGGGTAGGTGAGGTTATTACGAAACGGACTCGCGCAATCATACCGGTTCACCTTTTCGGTTGTCCCGCGGATCTCAATCCCATTCTGGCGGTCGCCAAAGCCCATAACGTGCCCGTAATCGAAGATGCCGCACAGGCGATTGGCGCCCGCTACCATAACCAGCAGGTTGGCAATCTTGGCTTGATGGGATGCTTTAGCTTCTTCCCTTCAAAGAACCTGGGTTGTGCAGGCGACGGCGGACTTGTTACTACGAATGACGAAGAGTTGGCTGCCCGCGTCCGAGTTTTGCGAACACACGGAAGCAGAAAACGCTATAGTTATGAATTGGTCGGGATGAACAGCCGCCTTGACGCACTGCAAGCGGCGATTCTTAGAGTCAAATTGCGGCACCTGACAGCCTGGACCAAGGGAAGACGCTCCAATGCGAATAAATATTCTGAGTTGTTCTCGGAATGGAATTTGGACGGCAAGGTTTCTGTTCCTTACGTGCCCGATTACGCGTATCATATCTATAATCAATTCACCGTTCGCACGGCCGACCGGGACGCGATGCGGTCTCACTTGACGAGCTTGGGCATTCCCACCGAAATTTACTATCCATCTCCCCTGCACTTACAGGCGGCTTTTTCGTTCCTTGGTTACAAGCCTGGAGACTATCCTGAAGCGGAGCGAGCGTCTGGCGAGGTGTTCTCGCTCCCTATCTACCCCGAGTTGCCCGCCCAGCATCAGGTTGCTGTCGTACAGGCGATTGCGAGTTATTACCGCGATTAGCAGAATTTCGCCGGCGGCGCCGTAGACGCACGCGCTCAGGGGCCGATTTGCGCGAAGGAAATCGTTGATGCATACAAGTCCCGGCGCCATTGTATTTTCAGAATGGTTGCGGCGTCAAGGTTACAAGGTTGTCCAAACGGGCAGCAGTTACTGGTTCACAGAAGCGCACGGAGTCTATCAGGCATTCCCACATCATTGGCTCATCTGCCCCGATCAAGGTGAGTTAAGCGAGTTGTACTACCGGCATCACGCCCGAGCGCTACGTTACTCATCACCTGAGGATGTGTCAAACGGTGACCCGAGCTATCACGTCGTCTGCCAGACGACTAACTTCGATTTCGCATCTGTAAATTCGAGCACCAGAAGAAACGTTCGCGACGGCCTCAAAAAATGTCTGGTTGAGCGGATCTCGTTCGATCGCTTGCTGGGAGAAGGTTGGCCGATTTCCTGTGAGACGGAGAAACGCCAGGGTCGAAATCTAGGGATTACATACAATGAGTGGGCGCACAGCAACAAGAGTGCAGCCGATCTGGACGGATTTGAGGTGTGGGGTGCACTCGTTGGCGGCATCCTCGCCGCCTTCATTGTTTCGTTCCAGATGGACGAATGCTGTTATATGCTTTATCAGCGGTCATTGGATCGCTATCTGTCACACCACGTAAACCACGCACTGTCATTCTCGTGGATGAAAACCATGCTAAGCCGCTCGGGCATAACATCGCTCTTCAACGGCATGCAGCCACTAGACGCACCCGGAACTGTTGACAGCTTTAAGTTCCGCCTCGGTTACGAACCCAAACCGATTCGGCAGTGCGTCCAATTGCACCCTTGGCTTGCACCGTTTAGCCGCCCCATCCACGGATCTCTTCGCATTGCGAAATTGCTGTGGCCGCATTCTCCGACCTTATCTAAAGCAGAGGGTCTCACGCGGATTCATATCGCGAGTAAAGGCGCCTTGCGCCTACGAGAAACAGCCGTGAATAGCAACTGAGGCGGGGCTTTACGCTGCTTTACATTTCAGCGGTAACCTTGCCCGTCAGAGAACTCGGCTACGCTCAAGGCTAATCAAGTTCCAACTTCGTCTCTGAATCGATGAATCGCCAGAGCAAAGCACCAGCACCGTATATAGCTGCCGAGAGCCAGAAGGCAGTATTCCAGCCGCCTTTTCCAAACGACAGAAGGAATCCAACCACCGCCGGCGCAATGCTGCCGCCAAGGTGTCCGAGTGTGTTCATAAGTCCGGAGACGGTTCCGACGTGATGCCCGCCGATGTCCATCGCAGTTGTCCAAGAGATGGGGCTGCTGAACTCTGCCAGGAAGCTGGATAGACTCAAAATGCAGATGGCCAACGCCGGGTGAGCGATGATCGGAAACAGTGCGATCAGGATCGCCGCTCCCAAATAGGCAATGTAACCAAAGATTCTCCGAACGCGAGTCAGGTTCAGCGTCTTCGCGGCGATTCGCGCCAGCAGCCAACCGGCGAGTACACTGCCCAAAGCAGCCGCAATGAGTGGCGCAGCCGTACCGAGCGATTCTCCCTTCAGGTCGAATCCGCGGACTCGCAACAGATACAGCGGCAGCCAGGTGATGTAGAAGTAGAAGCCGTAATAGTGGCAGAACCATTGCAGACCCAACGCCCACATGGTGCGGCTACTTAGCAAATTGGGCCAGCGTATGCGGTCGTGTCTCACTGGCGTAGGTTGCGGGTCTTCATAGCTGTTCCAGAAGACAAGAGTCCACAGGAGTCCCACGATACCGAAGACTGCGAACGTGGCTCGCCAACTCAGGAAAGCGAACATAGCTGTCATTAGCGCTGGAGTTACGGCGGCTCCGAGGCGGGCCGAGGCGGCTTTGATTCCTTCGGCATTGTTACAGTCCGCCGGGTCCAGCCAGCCACGGAACACACATGCAATACCTGGGAAGCAGCCTGACTCTCCGGCCCCGAAGGCCACGCGGGTGACAAACAAGGACCAGAAGTTCCAGGCCGCTCCGGTGAGTGCGGTAAAGAGCGACCATAGGATCACGACGCGAGCGAGCAGACGTCTCGTGCCGATGCGGTCGCATAGCCAACCGCTCGGGATCTCGCCTGCAGCATAGGTAATCCCAAAAGCAGAGAACGCCAACCCCATTTGAGCGGGCGAGAGGTGGAGATCGCGAATGATGTGCGGCGCTGCCTGACTGATCGCCGCGCGGTCGAGGAAAGACAAGAAGGCGAGAGACGCGCCGAAGCTGATGGCGCGTACCTTCACGTTGGGGCGAGCGAGGATGGCCGGTGTTTCGAGTACCTGCGTCGCCACGTTAGTTCTTCGCAATTGCCTGCGGAGCTAGCAGGCTTCGGATTTGGGCAACTGCATAGTCAACTTTGAGATCGACTACGCGCTTGCCGATCTCGGGCGTTGAGGGCCGCGCATCGCCGACGATACCGTTCCCACCCTCCTGGAAGATGTGACGCTCTCCGGGTTTGGGCAAGGGCCGGCCCACTGCAATCGAGATCTGATCCTTGCGGACCCAGTTCCGATCTCCACCCAGGTAGAGCAGCTCCGACGTGTCTTTAATAGCAGCATGGGCGCCGACTGGAAGGTGATTCTCTTCCAGCCATTTGTCGAAATCGACCCCGACCTTCGCGTAAACGTCGTCGCAATACACAACGCGGACGCCGCTACCGGAGTATTTCGTATCGAGCTTTTTGGCTACCTCGGCGAGCTCTTTTTGTCCGCCACCATGGTCTCCCATTAAGACGACACTTTTGAAGCCGTTCGTGATGAGCTGCTCGGCGACTTCTTCGTTCAATTGAGCGAATAGGGCTGGACTGATGCCAATGGTTCCCGGCAGATTCGGATTCGCGCGGTTAGGCGAGAACGGAATGGTGGGTGCCAGGATGGCGTTGCCGAGTTTCTGCGCAATCAGCACGCCGATGTCATGTGCAACGAACGTATGCGCGCCCGTAACGCCTTGGGGCCCCCGCTGTTCGGTTCCTCCGTTGTAGATCAGAGCGGTTGTTCTGCCCTCGTCATGAATCGCGTGCTTCAACTCAGGCCAAGTCATGAGTGCGAAGTCGACGTTGGGCTGAGGGATCTGAGCGAACGAGAGCCTGGTAAGAGCTAGTGCTGTGACGATGAGTCTCAAATGCATATGTTTCCTTTGTTACTTGGCTGCGACGGCTTCTGCTGCGGCGGGTGCGCCGGCGCTAGGAAGTTCCGGCCGCGGCGCTCCGTGTTTTTCAAGTAACGCAATGGTCTCTGGGTGTTCGATGGGGAGATGTGCGTTCACGAGCGGACCGTTCGCCATGTCTGTCACGGTTTGTCCGCGCTTGCTGCGAACGTCCAGTCTGGCTCCATGCGCGATCAACAACTCCACAACTGCGTTTTCACCGCGGTAAGCCGCACCATGAAGCGCGGTGTAGTTGAATTTGTCTCGCGCATTTACATCAGCGCCGTCATCAAGCAGAAACTGCACGGCCGGCAGAGCACCGTCAGGCACCACTCGCGAGGCGTTGGCGGCCCAACCCAATCCAGCGGCGACCATCAATGGGGTTACGCCTTCATCCGATGCGATCGCCGGATCGGCGCCACCATCCAGCAGTATCTTCATAGCTTCGACATCGTCCGCCATAGCGGCGCGCCAGAACGGAGTGATGCCTCGCTTTTCCACCCACTCTTCCTGGTGCGAGGTGGGACGGAACCAGAGCGGCTTGATCAATTTGGCGTTGGGATTGGCATGGTGCGCAAGTAAGATCTTCAGAAGTTCAAGGTAGATTGTATGCTCCTGAATAGTGATCGGATTGGGTGCCCATCCGACTTGTGCGTATTCCGTGTCTTCGGTCGCATAGAGAGCCGCAAGCCCGTCGATGCTGGCCAGGTTGGGGTCGGCTCCATGTTCAACCAGGTACCGCGCAACATCATAATGTCCGTTGCAGATGGCGATCACGAGCGGCGTGCTCTTGTCGCCCGCACCTGCTTCATTTACGTTCGCGCCGCCCTCGACCAGGGCGCGTACGGCCTGGGCATTGCCATCCCGAGCAGCAAGATGTAGAGCCGTGAGACCGCCCATGACCGTTGCTGCGGCTCCACGGGCGAATCCGCCTTGATACTCCTTGCGTTTCGCATTGTTGCCGGCCGCTTTGGTTTCGGCGATCGGGTTCCCGTCTTCGTCCACGCGCCGGCGTTCCAACTTGACCACTCGCGTCGTGAGCGAGGCATCCGCTCCGTGCGCGAGAAGGAAGCTGACCACAGCCGCCCGGTCCTTCGCCGCAGCAAACATCAGCGACGTTTCGTCATGGATCTGCTCGCGTGCGTTTACCGCAGCTCCGTGAGCGAGCAGTACGCGTACTGCATCCACGTTGCCGGCAGCTGCAGCCTTCATGAGCGGTGTCGTGCCGTTCGCCGCGGCTACGTTCGGGTCGGCGCCCGCCTTCAAAAACAGATCGACTAAAGCAGCATCGCCCGTTGATGCAGCAAGATGAAAAGGCGTCAACCCTTCATCGCGGGTCTTGGCGGCGGGGTCCGCACCCGCATTTAGCAGTGCCTGCGCGATCTTTACCTCGTCTTTCAAAGCGGCCCAATGGAGGGCAGTTGTGCCGTCGCCCTCGGCTGCATTGACCGGCGGCTTCGTCCGCAACAGCCGAATTACGACCGTCGAATCGCCGGCTTTCACCGCGTCTATCAGCGATGGTTCCGTCGCCAGGCCGAGAACGGGAAACAAGATCAGCATTGCGAAGCGCTGTCGCACAAGTAACTCCGTTAGATATCGACTTCACCGTTGCTGTCACCCACGCTCGACACATCATCGACTCCGAGCCGGTGCAGGACGGTCAGCAGAACGTTTGCCATGGGTGTGTCCGGCTTGCAACGGATATGCTGGTTGCCCTTCAGAGACCGATTTGCGTGACCCGCTAATAGCAGTGGCACGCGTTTGTGATCGTGGATGTTCGAATCACCCATCGGGCTGCCGTACAAAACGAGCGAATGATCCAGCAGGCTGGCATCGCCGTCAGGCGTGTTCTTCAGCTTTTCGAGAAAGTAGGCGACTTTGCTGACGTGATACGCGTTGAGCCTTGCGAACTCGGCGATCTTGTCCGGATTCTCCCCGTGGTGCGACAAGGCGTGGAACGGAGTTTTGACGCCACTATCCGGGTAGACCCGCGAACTCACGTCACGGCTCATCTTGAAAGCGGAGACGCGCGTAACGTCTGACGTGAAGGCGAGTACCTGTAAGTCGAGCATGAGCTTGACATGCTCATCGAATGAATCAGGTACACCGACGGGAGCGTCGGGAAGTTCGCGGGCGCTGCCGCTCGCGTTAAACTGCTCCACTCTCTGAATACGGCGTTCGACTTCGCGCACGTCGGTCAGGTACTGGTCAAGCCGTAAACGATCGCTGGGACCGAGCTCTCCACGTATCCGCACGACTTCATCGCGGACTGTGTCGAGTATGCTAGCCTCAGCGCGTCTGCGCCGTAATCGTTCCGAGGCGCTACTGCCATCTCCGAAGAGACGCTCGAAGGCTACGCGCGGGTCCATCTCCATGGGTAGCGGTGTCGTCGGCGAGGACCACGAAATCGTGTTCGCGTACACGCAACTGTATCCGTAACCGCAGGCTCCGGACAGCGAGCCTACGTTCTCAATGCACAGCTGAATCGAAGGCAGCGGCGTATCTTGCCCGAAACGTTGTGCGTAGATTTGATCGATGGAAGTGCCGAGATGGATATCGGCGCCTTCGGTCATCTTAGGGTGGGCGGCGGTGAGGAA
>JAFARV010000362.1 GCA_019245255.1 Acidobacteriaceae bacterium
TCGGGAAGAAAGCAGGGCGTTTCGGAATGGCGAAAGGGCGGTTCTTCACCGAACCGGTCCTCCAGAATGCGGAGAAAATTCGCGTACTTCTCCGGTGTCCACTGCGAATTAAATTGTTGCCGATGGGAAGGAATCAAGCAAAAATACTCCGTCTCGCATGATCTCGACACCGTCAATGCAAATATCGAACTGCCGTCCGACCACGTCTATGTGTGTTGCGGAGTACCAATCCGCGCCGGTATGCGCGGCGTAGGGATTTCCGAACGCGATATGAATGCCGGGAATTTTTTCGTCTTGCAAGATGTTGCCGATCACGTCACGAACAGCAATGTTTGTGCCGATTGCGAATTCACCTACGCGGTCACTGTTCTCATCGGTGTGGCAATACTGCCAAAATTCATTCTCGAGTTCCTTGTTTGCGGAACATGCAGACCGCAGCCGGTTGCCCCTGACCTCAATGGTTAACGGAGAATCTCTCAGATCGCCGTATTTCTCGCACAGGTAATCACCGACAACACCATCGATAACGAATATTCCCTCCACACACAAAGGCGCGGTAAATGTTTCGCCGCCAGGAAGGTTCCCCCACTTATTTGGACTAATGATGCCGCTGGTCTTCAGCCATTTGAGCGCAGGCGAAAAGGTTCCAACGATATCGGTTCCGGCTGGAGTTCGAGCCCGAATCTCTTTGGCGGAACTCGCCATCCGCCAAATCTGTGTGCTGATGCGATCGACTTCGGTGTAATCAGCTCGCATTCCCTCGAGCATAATGCGGCGTTCGATGTTGACCATGTGCGCGTGCCGCATCTTCCGACGGTTGACAACGTCGGTCATCTGCATACGCGTACGCAACTCATTCGGCTGAGCACGAACGGCAAAAATGCTCACAGCGCTGGTTTCCATATCCGCAAGAACCGGTTCGGGCATGTCAACGAGGGGTCTGGGAGCGAGTTTATCCAGCACAAATGCGTTCCAAGGGCAGCCGAGTGCGACGAGCTCACGCGCGAGGCTTGCCCCAATGGCAAAGCAGGCGCGGTCGGTAATGAGTGTGACCTTTTCGTGGGGCTGAATACGCAGGCACGAGCGCACAGCATTACGCGCACCAGGCGCCAGTTCGTCATCGGCGGTAGCAGCCGTCAGGAGTTCCTCAGCGGCCGTCATCTATTGCCGTGCGGCGGCCATTTCGACAGGGGCCATCAGTCCCTCTTCTGTTTGATCGATCATGTAATCAACAACCGCTTTCAGGTCGCCTGTGTCGGCGAAGACCCGTAATTGCCGATCAGCGCCTGTCCCTTCGTCCAAGATCCGTTCAATGTATCCCACTTCTTCACGACTATCGAGTTTGTCGACAACATCGTCAACGAAGGCAAGAATCTCCCGAATCAAGCTGCGACAGGGTACTTCTGTTTGCTTACCGAAGTCAATTAGCCGACCGTCAAGTCCATAACGAGCAGCACGCCATTTATTCTCCATCAGAAGCGAACGACTGTAATGACGGAAACTCTGATTCTGTTCGTGCAGTCGAAACAGCTTCGCAACGACTGCCTGGCAGAGAGCGGCGATGGCAATCGTCTCGTCAACGCGCATAGGAACATCACAAACACGGAACTCAAGAGTCGGAAAGTACGGGTGCGGGCGGATATCCCACCAAATCTTCTT
The DNA here is from genome assembly GCA_019245255.1 of Acidobacteriaceae bacterium. Taxonomy (GTDB): domain Bacteria; phylum Acidobacteriota; class Terriglobia; order Bryobacterales; family Bryobacteraceae; genus Bog-105. Next base: position 1,660 of record JAFARV010000362.1, read on the forward strand.
CGCATTATCGATGCACTTAGTCCGGATCAGGAGGTTAACGTAATTCTCGAACTCCGACCAACTGCTGTAGAGATCGGGAATGTTGGTGCGTGGAAACCGTTCGAAGACTTTGCAGCGGTAAGATTTAAAGCCGGTGTCCATGCTCTCCCAAAAAGGTGAATTGGTAGATAGTGCGAGAAGGTGCGGCAGAAAATAACGTGCGCCATTCATCAGCTGAACCGCCGTTTCACGATTCTCAACTCCGACATGGACGTGCAGTCCGAAGATCAAGTTGGCCCGAGCCACCATTTTCATGTCTTCGACAATGGTGCGATACCGTTCGTCAGGATAGATTTCCTGTTGTTGCCAATGTGCGAAAGGATGTGTGCCGGCGGCAGCAAGCCGGAGGCCGTTTTGCCGCGCTAGTTGGATAATCGAACGACGAATGGAACGGATCTCAGTCTGGCATTCCTTTATGTTGTGACAGACACTGGTGCCGACTTCAATCACCGATTGGTGCATCTCGGGTTTCACTCGTTCAGCGAGCAAGGTCCTGCCCTTTTCGAGGATTTCGGACTGGATATGCGAGCGCAGATCACGCGTTTCAGGGTCAATACTTTGATATTCCTCTTCGATTCCGATGCTGAAACTGGGACGCGATTCGTTCATTTTGCCGCTCCTCGAGCAGTACTGTTCCTCAAATCCTACTTGCTGCGTTATCCAGAAACTTAGACCAGTGATAGACGGGTTCTGAACGCCCCTGTTGCGCCCGGCGTACGGCTAAGTCAGAAACGGCACTCACAATCCATTCGAAGTTGTCCCGTCCCACTGACTCGAGTCCCGCGTCGGGAGCAGGATTCATGAAGTCGATCGCGTACGGAATGCCGTCTTCTACTGCAAACTCGACCGTGTTCAGATCGTAACCGAGGGCGCGGCATAGCTGCAGGGCGTCGCGTGTAATTCGCTCCTGCAATCCGCGATCAGGCGGCGGGTTGCCGGGAACATAGCGCAGATGAAATGGCTGCGAAGGATCGTACCGCATGATGTGTACCGACGATTGGCCGACCACATAGCAGCGGAAGTACTGCTGGAACTGAACGGCAGCCTGGAGCGTCATGCAAAGATCGCGGCTTTGATTATAGGCGCAAAATAGTTCGTCCGGATTATTGACCTTATGAACATCCTTCCAGCCGCCACCATCGTGTGGTTTGAGAAATGCGGGGAAACCAATGTAGTTGAAAATCCCCGCCCAGTCCAGAGGGTATTGCAGGTTTCGCATTGAGCGGTCCGTCGTGCCCGGCGGATGCTCCTTGTGCGGCAGTAATAGGGTCCTGGGTACGGCGACTCCGAGTTTTTCAGCCAGGGAATAGTTGAAGAACTTATCATCGGCGCTCCACCAGAACGGGTTATTGATCACGTGAGTGCCCGTAAGTACAGCATTCTTTAGAAATGCGCGATAGAAAGGAATGTCGTGCGAAATGCGATCAATGATCACGTTGTAGCGCGAGGGCTCAGCCATGACGATGCCGCCGACTTTTACGTGCTCGGCGTGGACGTCCTTCACGCCCATCGAGTTGATGCGATCGACCAATGCCGGCGGAAAGGACTCCTCCATACCGTATAAAACGCCGATTATCGCCATTGAACCTCCATCAGCCAAAGAACTTAATTGCCATCTGTTGCCACCACGGCCAATCGTGGCCAAAACCTTCCCAGATGTCAAGGAGATGCGGGATCTGTTTGAATTGGAACTCCTGCGCTAACTTGAGGCTCTGATCGAGGAGCGGGTCCCCGTGGCCTGTTGCAAGCACGTAATAGTTACGCCGAAACCGGTCCAGAAACCAGCCGTCGCTCAGATTTGGCAAGTAATCAAGGGGCGAATTGAAATACGCGTTGTGGTCATAATAGCCGCCGATAAATCTCTTCGGGATGTCGAATGCGCCACACATGCTGACGACATACGTGACTACGTCGGGGTGGCGGAGCGCGAAGTTCACGGCGTGATACCCACCAAAGCTGCAGCCGGTTGCACCCATTTGCGGCCACGATGTCCGGTTCTGAACGAAGGGGGTAAACTCGAGGATCAGATACGCATCGAAAGCGTTCTGCCGGTGAAGTTTGTCGGCCGGATGCGCCCAGCCGTTGTACCAGGAACTCTGGTCCACAGAGTCGACGCAAAACACCTGAAGCTCGCCGCGCTCGATCTTCGGGGCGAGGGCATGAATCATCCCGTGGTCTTCGTATTCATGGAAACGCCCGCCTGAGGTGGCGAAAACCACGACCGGGAACCCGCGGTCGCCGTACGCGAGCAGTTCCATGTCGCGGTGCAGCGAGGGGCTATACCACTTGACATAGTGACGGCGCATGCAGCGTATTTTCTCACTCCGGTTCTGCGGCAACGATACAATTCGAGTTGACAGATAGGAGACGTGCCCACAGGGAAGGACGTCTGCATGTCCATGCTCGCTTCCCCTCCAAGTTTCTTTCTACCCGCCGCGATTTGATTGTGTACGTACCGCCCGGGTACGCGCAGGCCAAAACTCGGCATCCTGTTTTGTATCTGCAAGACGGCCAGAATCTCTTTGATCCGGCGACGGCCTTCGGCGGTCAGGATTGGCGCGCCGACATCACGGCAGACGAGATGGTTGAGCGCGGCGAGATTGAGCCCCCGATCCTTGTGGGAATCTACAATACGGGCGAGCGGCGAATTTCCGAATACACACCGACTCGCGATAACCGCCGCCGCAGAGGTGGGAAAGCCGACCGATACGCGGAAATGTTGGTGCGTGAAATAAAACCCTTTGTCGATCACGAATACCGCACGCTAAAGGCTGCGACTCACACGGCCGTAGGAGGCAGTTCACTTGGGGGCCTAGTGTCTTTGATAGCCGTACTTGAATATCCACGGGTCTTCGGCCGCGGTGCCATTCTCTCACCGTCGGTGTGGTGGGACAACCGGTCCGTTTTGCGCATCATCGAACGGTACAGGTCAAAGCTGCGCCCCTCTCTGTGGCTCGATGTAGGCACGTGCGAAGGAGACAGCCCAGCGCAAATTGTCGATGACTTGCGCGCGCTTCGGCAGACCCTAGTTGCGAGAGGCTGGCGCGATCCGGAAACGCTAGCGTACTACGAGATCCAAGGTGGTACCCATTCCGAGGCGGCCTGGAGTGCTCGCTTCGGCGCCGTTCTTGCCTGGCTTTTCCCGAAGCGCAAAGGGGTAGAGCTACAGGCCGAGCTTCAGGCTACAAAAAGTGCGGCTTTGAGTTCGCGCTGAAGAAATGCGGCCGGTCGAAATATTTCTGTAACCGAATCGCGCTAACTGTTAGTTGTGGGGATGGTCCGATCATTTCGCCGGGGTGCGGCGAAGGTTCTGCGGGCTGCGCAGGCCGGAACTCGTCTTTTGGGCGGTCTGCCGTGGAAGATCGAGAGGTTTAATCGCCTCATAGAGGCGGAGAT
>JAFARV010000456.1 GCA_019245255.1 Acidobacteriaceae bacterium
GATCTCATCAAGAGAATTACCGCTCGTGCTGCCGTTATAGACGTATCGAGCATACATGCTGTATTTGTCGCTGAATCGATGGTCCAGCCGGAAAGTGGTGTTTCCTGAATCTAAGGGCTCACTGGTCGGGAAGAAGTAAGTCCCTCTGAGTGCATCGACAGCCGGACCGTTCGGATTCGGGTAAGCCGCGAACACTTTCTGCATTGTCGGATCGAGCGGTAAGCCGAGCGCATTGCTAGGCGATGTCGGGCTCGCCAGATTGATCTGCTGTCCGTCGTAAGTGAAAATCCCTGTCTTAAATGCAGCGCTGGGTACGGTGGAGGAGTTTGTCAAGGTCGTCCGGAACCGGTCCCATTCGCCATTCACAAAGAAGAAGGTCTTATCTTTCACGATCGGACCACCCAGAGATGCCCCAAACTGATTGCGCACGAAGGGGTTCTGCGGCTCAGGAGTTGGGTTGAAGTAGTCGCGTGCGGCCAACGCGTTTACCCGATTGAACTCGTATGCGTCACCATGGAAGGAATTGCTCCCGCTTCGGGTCACAATATCCACAATCGCGCCGGTATTGCGTCCAAATTCCGGGAGGAAATTATTTGTGATAACACGGAACTCCTGCGTTGCATCGGGATTGAGACCGCTTATTCCGCCTGCAATTCCAGGTACTGAAGCGTCGTTATTATCGACCCCATCCAGCAGAAAGTTATTGTTCCTCTCGCGTTGGCCATTAACGGAGAAGCCGCCGAGAGAACTGTTCGTTTGCTGCGTTCCCGCCGAAAGCAGCACTAACGAATAAGGGTCTCTGGTGATGAGCGGCAGTTCCGTGATGCGGCGCTGGTCCACCAAATTGCTGATCTGGGCATCCGCGAGGTCGACGTTCGGAACCGCACTTCCCTGAACATCGACGGACTGCGAGACCGCACCGATCTGCAACGTCCCGTTCAACGTTAAGTTCTGAGCCACGCTCAGCGCCACTGCCTTAAACTGCAGGCTTTCGAACCCGGTCTTCGAGACCGCCACGTCGTACCGGCCGACCAGGACATTCGGGACCGAGTAGAACCCCTTGTCGTCTGTCGAGGCGGTTCGAACAGAACCGTTCTCTAAGCCTTTGATCTGAATCTGCGCGTCCGGAACTGCCGCCCCCGACGCATCTGTAATCGTCCCCGAGAGGCTCGCGGTCTGAGCGTGAAGCTCAACTGCCCCGCCAAGCAAAAGTACTGCAGCAGACAGAAGATATATTGAGTTCTTGATTGTCAATTTAGACCACCCTAGCGCGGAGTTTAGGCTCCGTTGAGCAATTTAGACCCCAATCCGCTAGGTTGGTCTATTCTCGGGGATTTCTGGTGCAGAGGGTACGAGTTCTGGAAGACTCAGGCGGGGAATCTCCAATTCTTCACAGAAACTCGGTGAGAACCTGCGTCAGCGGGACGAGCCCAATGAGCCCGCCCCGCTAAGTAATTCATATTAATTACAAGCCCGCCGAACGGGCCCGAAATCGCCGAGCGCGAAAGCTCAGAAGTAGAACTTCGCGCCGAGTTGAATGGTTCGTCCGATACTCGCGGCTGTAACGCGCCCGAAATTAGACGAGGCGATATTGCCATTTACGCCAGTGCCGCCGTTAGATGCTGAGACGCTCTGAAATTGCGTATGGTTGAACGCATTGTAAGCTTCAAGACGGAGTTCAATGAACCTCGTAGTTTCCGCTCCGGTAAGGTACACCCGTTTCGACAGCACGAAATCGGTGTTATTGATCCCTGGACCGTGGAAGTTGTTGCGGCCTTCATTTCCAATGACGCCATATGGCGCAATCGCGAACGAATTCGGGTTGAAGTAGTAGTAGGGCTTTGCCTTCGTTCCGCCCTTTACGCCATTCACGAGTACGGCGTTACGCGCATCGTATGTCTGAACCGGCCCAACTGCATTCGGCGCATCGGGACACGCATAAAACGAAAACGCATCGCAGGTAAGCGAGGTGAAATTCGTGTCGCCGATCGGGATCGGGAAGCCGCTCTGGAGCGTGGTTATGCCCGCAATATGCCAGCCGTCGAGCGTCGTCCGGACAAACGCGTTGTTCCAGAAGCGGGTGAGATGCGGCAACTCGTAATCGTAGGTCAAAACCAGACGCTGGCGCGCATCGTACGCGGAATCGCCCCGGTCGGCGGCGAAGTTATATGGATCTGTTCCGCGCGTATTGAAGGAGCTGTTCTCGAAGCTTGAGGTGTCGTCGATCGAATGCGCCCACGTGTACGCCGCCAGCAGTGTCAGTCCGTGGGTCAGCCGCTTGTTGGCAGAGACCTGGAGAGAGTTATAGCTTGAGACTCCGACTGTGGCCTGGGTGCCGACGGACGCGAAGATATTTCCGGGAGCGAGCTCGGCATGGCTGGGGTAGTCGACGTGCTGGTTGAAGCGATCCGCGATGCAACCGGGGTCGGCGGCACATGCGGCCTGCCCGGCCGGCGATATCGGATTCCCTTCATACGCAAGTTCCAGATGCCGTCCCAAAGAACCGACATATGCAATCTGCAGTAGAACGGCGCTCGGCAACTCCTTCTGGACATTGAAGTTGAAATTCATTGCGTACGGCGCGGTGAAATTCGGGTTGATGACGTTCAGCGACATCGGATAGAACTGCTGGAAATTGATGTTTGAACCGGATGTTGCGGCCGTGAACGGGAACGGATTTGGCACCGTTTTGCCGCTGGCGATATCCTGATACGGGTTTGCGAATGCCGGACTGTAACCCGGCACCGATGCCGCTCCGATTGAGGTCAGCGAAAACGGAGGCGCACCTAGATTCTGGAGCAGCAGCTCTTCTTCGGTGCGGTTGAAGTAAATCCCGAATCCGCCACGGATGACAAAATTTTTGTTCGCGTCCGATCCCGGGCTCCAGGCGAACCCGGCACGCGGCCCGATGTGATGGTAGTTGGAGTAGTAACCGGATCCGCTACAGCCCTTATCACCCGGGAAAACCAGCCCGACAGGCGCCGTCGGAAAGACGGTGGACTGCTCGCCGGGACGGAAGCAGTTGAGCGCCTCACCGTGGAAATACAGGTTGTTGAGCGGTGTATCAATCTGATATCCGGCGCCGTAGTTCAAGGTCAAACTGCGGGTCGCCTTCCAGGTGTCCTGAACGTATGCGTAGTATTCATAACTGCGCCCCACTTGTAAGGATCCGCTTTCCTGTTGAAAGGAATCGGGAATGCCGAGCACGAAATCGGCTGCCGGATCGCCGGTACTATATGTGCCGCTTCCGCCAAACGTGTACACACCGTTGTTGTCGGCCAGGAATGGATTAATCACGCCGTATCGCTTAGCATCGAAACCCACCTTCCAGGTATGTTTGCCATGTACCAGCGAAAAATTATCCGCGAGTTCGTAAGTTTCATCGATGCGCGGCTGAGGACCGTTATTGCTGAATCCGAGATCGAAATACCCGGTAAGCGTAATCAGCGGTATACCGGCGCCCGCCGGATCCTGCGGGTTGATCTGGAAACCCAAGCTGGACGGCAGCGTAGGCGTGATCGGCTCCACCGTCACGAAATTGAAGCGGACATACGACGCGCGAAGCTCGTTCAGAGTCGATCCGTTGAAGGAGTGGACCCAGTCGGCGCTGTACCCCTTAGTCTTCGATTGACTCGAGTCGCCGAAACCCGGCAGTGTGGCCCCGGTAAACGGCAGGGTCTCTGTGTCAGGCGCGTCGTTGAACAGCACCGTCGCCCAGAGTGAGTCTTTCTCGTTGAAGGTGTGATCGACCCGCGCGATTCCCTGATTTTGATTGGAACTCCGGATCGGGTTGAAGGAGTACAAGTTGCCCGGCGTATTCGCGGCCGGAACATAAGCTAAGAGCTTCTGAGAAATCGGGTTGTAATCTGACTGCGGAATATGTCCGGTTGGGAAAATCGTCATGTATAGAGTTCCGGCCGGGTACACAGTCCCGCTCTCGCCAGTGAGGGGGAACGGTGATGTCGCCGAGCAGATCGGCGGATTGGGCTGGTTTGCCGGAGGGTTCGCGTTGCAAGTGGCTACTAGCGCCGGGAACGTCCCGTTCCGCTGGTCATCAGAAAAGACCGTCGTCTGGTTGCTGGTCCCGGGCTCCGGCTGGCGAAAACGCGTGCCCTGATAAGAAAGGAAGAAGAAGGTGTGGTTCTTCCAGATCGGGCCTCCCACTGTGCCGCCGAACTGATTCTGATGGTAGATCGGTTTCGTCGCCTGGAAGAGGTTACGGCCATTCAAAAACGTGTCCCGGTAAAACTCAAAGGCGTCGCCGTGGAATTCGTTCGTCCCGGACTTGATCACGGCATTGAGAACTCCGCCCGAGTTCCGTCCATATTCGGGGTTTATCGAGCTGTCAATGAGGTTGAATTCCGCGATGGCGTCAGGGCTCGGAATGATCAATGGAGTGTTGAGCGGCAGATCGATAGCGTCCGTCCCATTGATCAGGAATGAATTCTGCTGCGACTGGGCGCCGTTCGTCGCATAGTTCCCACCGCTAAAACGGTCACTGGTCGCGACCACACCGGGAGCGAGCTGCTGCAACTGAACCCAGTTCCGGCCATTAAGGGGCAGATCCACGATCTTCTTTCCCTCAATGACAGTGTTCAACTGCATCGAGGAGGTTTCCACCTCCGCGGCGTTCCCCTGGACCTCCACCGACTGGCTCACCGCGCCGACCTGCATCGTCACCGGGACCGAATAAACACTCCCGACGTTCAGGACGATGTTTTCCGTCTTGGAAGTCTCAAAGCCAGACTTCGTTACGGTAACCGTATACGTCCCGACGGGAAGCTGCGGAAAATCGAAAGTTCCGTTATTACCGGAAGCAAACGTCTTCGAAATCCCCGTTTGCTGGTCGGTAGCGACAACCTGCGCGTCCGGGATGGCCGCACCGCTCGCGTCCGTAACCGTACCCTTCAGCTCTCCCGTTACCTGCTGCGCCCAACCCGCGGCGCAGAAAACAAATGTAAGCAGACCTAGTAGGAATGCACCACGCGCAGTTTTCATGCTGGGCCTCAAGCAATTACATGTCCACCCGGTTTATCCGATATAACTTCGGTCTAACTCGTTCCAGTTATACACATGTGAGCTAAAACTTGGACGGCGACCGGTACAACTTCTGGAAGCGCCTGCGCAATATTCTTCAATTCTTCACAGAAAGCAGCCAAAAGAAAGGGCAGGGAGACCTCGAAGGTACCCCTGCCCGAAAAGCCGTAGTGTAAGTGTGTGGGTTTACCGCGCTGCCAGAAGGGCGCGCAAATGCCGTGCCCGCTCGGGTGAGCGGAGCTGCCGCAGCGCCTTGGCCTCGATCTGCCGGATCCGCTCGCGTGTAACGTCGAACTCCTGACCGATCTCCTCGAGCGTGTGCTCGCGTTCGCAGCCGATTCCGAAGCGCAGCCGAATCACCTTTTCTTCCTTGGGTGACAGCGTCTTCAGAATGTTCGCGGTCTCGTCGCGGACATTGGAATCGATGACGGCGTCAACAGGCGACCCGACCCAGCGGTCTTCAATCAAATCCCCGAGCGCGGACTCGCCATCGCGTCCGACCGGGGTCTCGAGCGACACCGGGTCGCGCGAAATCGTCTTTAATTTCTGGACCTTTTCGACCGGAATGTCCATCCGGCGGCTGATCTCTTCGTTCGTTGGCGCACGCCCAAGTTCCTTCTCCAACTCGCGGGTGGCCCGGAGGAACTTGTTCATGCTCTCGTTCATATGAACGGGAATGCGGATCGTTCGTGATTGATCGGCAATGGCGCGTGTGATCGCCTGCCGGATCCACCAGGTCGCATACGTCGAGAACTTGTATCCGCGGCGATACTCGAACTTGTCGGCAGCGCGCATCAGGCCGATATTGCCCTCCTGGATGAGATCCAAGAGGTGTAAGCCGCGGTTGACGTACTTCTTGGCGACCGAAACGACCAGCCGGAGGTTAGCCTCCACCAGGTCCTTCTTCGCCCGCTCGGCTTCGATCTCACCGTGGCGGATCACTGCCAGACTCTGCTTCAGGTCAGGAAGCGAGGCCCCTGCCTCTGTCTCCCTCTTCTTCAGCTCGCGCTTCAGTTCCTTGACACGCGTCTGAGCGATCGGGGCATTCTTGGGCTCGAGCTTCTTGATCTCGGCGTCCATGATGGACATTTCCTCGATCGAGTTCTCAATCGCCCGGACGAACTCCTTCCAGCGCGCCAGGTTGAACGGAATGGCCCGAAATGCGCGGGAAAGCTCCACTTTCGCGCGCGCAACCTTGCCTGCCCACTTCTTGCGGAGCTTCTTGTTCGCCGCAGGTGCTGTGATGTACTTCTCAGTGGTCTGCTGTAGCTTCTTATGGGCTGCCAGGTAGGCGAGAAACAACTCGGTGATTTCGCTGCGGCGCTTCAGGTCGGCGGCACTGCCCTCTTCGATGTCTGAAGGGCCGAAATCTACGTAGCTATCCAGGTCCTCGGCACCTTTGCGGATCAATTCAGCGAATTCAAGCACCACCGCCTGCAAGAGTGGCGAGCGGCTGATCGCCTTCTGCAGGCGCAACTTTCCCCGCTCCATCTTGCGGGCCAGGGTCACTTCGCCTTCCCGTGTCAGCAGCGGGACCGAACCCATCTCGCGCAGGTACACCCGTACCGGGTCGTCGGTATAAATCGACTCCTCAACCTGCTGAGCGCCATGGAACTCCTCGTCCTGGACCTCTTCCGGATGGAAAAAATTGTTGTCCTCGTCGAACGGGAGCCCTAATGGCTCATGCCCCTCGGCTAAATATTGATCCTCGAATTGATCCACCTTACCTACTCACCTCTACTCGCACCATCTCTTATCTCTTCGGAATTGAGGATGCCTGACCGGAACCAAAATTTTCTGTGACTCTCAATAGCCTCCGCCACAATTGAGGTTGGGCATGCTTCTGCCCGGACCCTATCCGAGCGGGGTACAAGTGCGTTGGAATGCTTTTGATGCGCGCCCTGATTATACCCGGTTTTCAGCTTGAAGTTAATACCTATCTAGGGAGATGTCACGCAAAGTGCTTGGTTTCAGGAAAGTTAACTGGCGAACAGCCTTGTTGCGCTCGGCCCGTCTGCGTCTATCTTCCGCTCCCTCTGTCCTTTAGACTGATCCCGCAGTCACAAAGTTTTGAGTTCGGTCAAAAATTCGCCGACGTCCTGGAAGTCTCGATAAACGGACGCGAACCGTACATAAGCTATCTTATCCAACTGCTTCAGCCGCGTCATCAGCAGCTCGCCGATTTGCGTGGTCGGCAGTTCCCGATCCGGACTGTCCAAAAGGGCCGATTCCGCCTCATCCACCAGCTCCGCCAGCTTGCCCATGCTGACCGGACGCTTCTCACAAGCCCTCAGTAGACCGTTCAAAACCTTTTGACGGTCGAAGCTCTCCCGCCGCCCGTCTTTTTTGATGACCATATAGGGCACTTCGTCGCAACGTTCATAGGTGGTAAACCGCCGTTCGCAGGCAAGACATTGTCTACGCCGGCGGATCGACTCCCCCTCCTTGCTCTCGCGCGAGTCGATTACCCTGTCCTCACGGTGACCACAGAATGGGCAGGTCATTGATCCAAAACAGGTTACGAAAACCGGGCCGAGTCGATACCCCGCTACTCCTTGGGCGCAATCCCCAGCGATTTCATCTTCCGGTATAGATTACTGCGCTCGAGCCCCAGCAATTCCGAAGCACGGCTGACGTTCCCGCCCGTTTCTTCCAGCTTTCGAAGGATATATTCCCGCTCGGCTGCTTCCTTGACGTCATGCAGGCTGCCAAAGCCGTTCCAGTTGCGCGCTTGGCCTTTGCGCATACTGTCCAGCGGTAAATGCCGCGCCTCTATCCTGGCCTGTGGATATAAAATCACCAGCCTTTCCATAAGATTGCGCAGCTCACGGACGTTTCCCGGCCAGTGATATTCCATCAGCACGGCGATCGCCTCCTGGGTTAATTCCTTCGGTTTACGGCCGTAATCCAATGTGAATTTGCGCAAAAAATGGGTTGCAAGGACCGGAATATCCTCTGCGTGTTCGCGCAGCGGCGGCACCGTAAACGGAATCACATTTAACCGGTAGAACAGATCCTCCCGAAAATTCCCCCGTTCAATCTCTTTTTCGAGATTCTTGTTGGTAGCGGCGATCACTCGGGCATCCACTTGAATGAATTGCGATGCCCCGACCGGTTCGAATCGGTGCTCATCGAGCGCCCGCAGCACTTTTGCCTGCGTCTTCAGACTCATATCGCCGACCTCGTCCAGAAAAAAAGAACCCCCGTGCGCCTTCTGCAGCTTACCCGTCTTGTAATCCGGCGTCCCGTCGGCGTTCTTTAGCCGGTGCCCAAACAACTCACTCTCAATGAGATCCTCGGGTAAGGCGGCACAATTGACTTCGACAAAAGGACCATCCGAGCGTGGGCTCATCTTGTGAATCGCGCGGGCGACCAGTTCTTTGCCGGTCCCGCTCTCGCCATAAATCAGGACCCGCCCGTTAGTCCCGGCCATGAGCTTTAACTGCTGCCGCAAAGCTTTCATTGCTACGCTGTTACCGATGATGTCGGGCTCCGCCGTATCCTCCCGCAGGCGGCGCAGCTCGAGTTCCATCCGCCGCTGCTGCAAGGCGTTCTTCAGCACCAGACTCACCTTGTCGATCGTCAGTGGTTTCTCGACGAAGTCGAAGGCCCCGAGTTTCGTTGCCCGCACAGCCGTCTCGATGTTTCCGTGGCCGGAAATGATAACCACCGCAGGCCGGATGTCCGGCGGCATCTCCTGAATTCGCTCGAGCGTTGCCAGTCCGTCTAAGCCCGGCATCCAGATGTCCAGCAGCACCGCTTCATAGGCGTTGCGCGCCAGCTCTGAAAGGCAGGCTTCGCCGCTCTCGACCATCACGCAATCGTAGTTTTCGTCCGTCAGTACACCGCGCAGAGATTGGCGGATACTCGCCTCATCGTCGACAACCAGTACTTTCGGACCCCGCGATGCCATTGGTGAGACTAAACCTTCAGAGTAGCGGGAGCACCTTCCGCGGGTTCCCCGCCCTGCGCTTCGGGCCCCAGAACGGCAGGCAATTCCACCACAAAGCGGGCGCCGGAAGGATGGTTGTCCTCCGGCCGCACCCTGCCCTTGTGTTCCTTCACGATCCTGCTGACAATCGCCAGTCCGAGCCCGGTTCCTCGCGCCTTAGTCGAGAAGTACGGTAGAAACAGCTTCTCTTTCTCAGCGGCCGAGATGCCCGGCCCCGTGTCGGTGACTGCAAGTTCCACAAGTCCAGGCGAAGGTTGATACGTTTCGATGCGCAGCTTCCGCACCGGGGCGCTCTGCATAGCATCGGCCGCGTTATCCACCAGATTGACGATTACCCGCTTCATTTGCTCTTTGTCGGCAAACACGGACGGCAGGTTGCGATCCAGGTCCACGCTGACGGCAATGCCCTCCAGCCGGCCTGCAAAAACCGCCATCGCGTTTTCTACGATTTCGTTCAGATCTGCCGGGACCGGCTGCGCCGCCGGGAAACGCGAGAATTGTGAGAACTCATCCACCAGCGATTTCACAGTCTGCACTTCCTGCTGAATGGTCGCTGTACACTCTTCGAGAATCGCCCGCGGCTCCGGCTCGAGCGGCATCTTGACAATCTGGCGCGCGATGCGGTCGGCGGACAGAGAGATCGGTGTGAGCGGATTCTTGATCTCGTGGGCGATCCGGCGCGCCACTTCCTGCCAGGCTGTTGCTTTCTGGGCACGCAACAGATCGCCCGTATCCTCCAGAACCAAGACGAATCCGCGCTTCTCTTCAAGTGAAGCCACGGTCACGGCGAGATGCAGGACGGCCGAATCGCGTTCGAGTTCCAGCTGGCTCGCTGCTGCGCCGATTCTCCGGGCCCGCTTCATCAAATAGCGGATCTCCGCCAAATCCTCGGCTTCGAACAGGTCGGATAATTTGCTGGCCCGGGCCACGTTCTCCACCGGAAAAATACCGCTGAGCGCCCGGTTCACTCGTTCGATGCGCTCATCCGCGCTCACCGAAATCACGCCGGTCGGTATGCTCTCGAGAATCGCTTCCGTAAAACGCCGCCGCGACTCGAGCTCCTTCGCGTTCGCCTCCAGTTCGCTGGTCATTTCGTTAAAGGCCCGGACCAAGGTCGCCAGTTCATCGATTGCACTCACCCGGACGCGATAAGAGAGGTTACCGCGCCGCACTTCTTGCGCCGCTCCCAGCAAGGCCGAGATCGGAATGCTGATCTGCCGGGCCAGAATCTGCGCCGTCCAGGAAGCCAGGAAAAACACGAACAGCGTGATCAGAACAATCAAACGCAGGTAGGCATCCTGGTAAAGGCGGCTGCGGCCGGATTCCGCTTGTGCGTACCTGCGGATCACCTCCTCTTTTGCCCGTGGGTCTTTGGCGGCCGGATCCGAGGTCAACGAAGCTTCGATCTCGACACGGCCGAGGTCTTTCCCGCTATCAGTAGCAGCGGCTGACGCGCGGAGAACCGGGGCACCCGGCTTCTCGAAAAGCTGATACAGCAGAATCGGAACTGCACCTGTGCGTTCGAGAACGATCTGCCGGATTCCGCGTTGTTTCGCTATGGTGTGAAAGAACCCGGCGTCCACGCGGCCGGTTCGGGCGGCCGCCAGCGTTTGAGGCAGGATTGCAATCCACTCGGCCTGAGCATCGACGCGCTCTTGGGCCTCGCCTCGATATGCCGTGTCCAGGTCCTTCAACTCTGCGCGAATCGTCCGCTCCGGCTGCCCGAACCACGCATCCAGGTGCCGGTTCAATACATAGAAGCTAAATACAACATAGAAAAGAGCAGGCGCCAGTGTGAGCGCGGTCGCGCCCACCATCAACTTCGAACGGATGCGCGATCCCTCCCGGTTGCGCTGCCGGTCGATGTACATCTTCACGCCTGCGCGGAAAAGCATGAAGGCAAGCGTGACTGTCAGGAGGAAGATAAACGTCGAGACAGCCCAGACGATGACCGTCTCGCCGGCGCCCGAAGGCGAATACTCGATCTTGAAAGAGCCTTGCCAGATCAGCAGGGTCAGCAGGACGAGAAAGCTCAGCGCAGCGGCAGCGAATGCCAGACGTCGACGCACAACACCAGATTACGAGACCATGACCGGGAGCAGACGGCTGTCCCGGGCGAGTTTAATGCTGCAACGCCGGCCCTAACTGCTTCATCATTGCCGCCGTCCAACGCTTCGCTCCAGCAGGATCCAGATGCATATCATCCGCAAATTCGCTATGGGCGACGTCGGCACATGACATGGGCATGAAAATCGGAACGCCGGCTTCGGCTGCGGCTGCCCTCATAGCGGCCTGATGCTCCTCCTTCGGCCGTTCAATCGGAGGAACAATCACAATCAACGACGATCCGAATTGACGGGCAATGTCCCGGTACGCCTGAATGCGCGGAGCGACGATCGCGACAACTTGCCGGTCCGTAAGCGGCTGTGCAATTCCCGGCTTAAACAGGCTATACATCTCAGGCAAATCTGGCACAAGCGCGTTCAGCAGAACCTTCCGGACTTCACTCCGTAAAGCGAATGCCTTACTGAAACGGGCGAACAACAGGCTACTCGTGGTGGTCGACGTCAGGTCCAGCCGCGACTGCACTTCAGAAAGATCCCGCGCCTCGAAAAGGTATTGAGACGAGTAGTCACCGCGTATTCCGGTTGCGTACCAGTTCAGGGCAGCAAAGACAACTGCGACAGCATCGGGCCGGCCGCCTCGGGCAAACACGCGCCGCAGCCCGAAATACCAGTCGTCGTAATTGGTGTTGTAAATCCAGAATCGATGCGCCTCCCAACCGGCGGGCATGTCGCGTTGTACCTCGTCGAAATCGAGGCCGTGCCCTACCAGCGAGTTCCCCACAATTAATAACTGCTTGGGTCCCGCCCCGGTTGCGTGCCTGATGTGAATCGCCTCCTGGTATTCCTCATTCACCATGCGCTGCACTTTACTATTCCGTTCGATGACCACGCGCGCGAACAGTTCAAATCCGATCAGGCTGAGTGCAATGATCGCCAGGAGGATGGGAACGCTTACAGCCCTTGTGTCCCGGAGACGAAGGACACGCTTCGAGTTAGAACTGGAAGTAGATGAAAGCATTCGCCTCGTTGGCCGAGAATAGCGCCACGATCAGAATCAAGGCCGACGCATAAGCCCATTGCATCGGCACGGCGGTCTTCTCGAACAGGAACTCTTCGTCGCGCTGTTCCAGCAATACATCGAGCACAAACAGGGGAAGCGTAAAAATCGCGAGGAACTTGAACGCAGTCACAAACTCCGGCCGCCACTCCAGGTGTGTTAAGCCGCCCAGAAATGTGACTGCCTGGTGCAGCGAAGCGGCACGGAAAAACACCCAGCCGATGCAAACCAAGTGGAAAATGAAAACCCTTTTAGCCCAGGTCCGAAACAGCGCCGGCTGCGGCTTCAGCTCGCGCGAGAAGGTCAAACGGAGCCAACGCTCAACGCTCTGACCGACACCGTGGATGGCGCCCCAAATGACAAAGGTCCAATTTGCTCCGTGCCATAACCCGCCAAGCAACATCGTAATCATCAGATTCCGGTGCGTCCGGCGCTCCCCGTGCCGGCTACCTCCAAGCGGAATGTAGAGATAGTCGCGCAGCCAGGTGCTAAGGCTGATATGCCACCTTCTCCAGAAGTCCTGCAGGCTGATCGCGAGATAGGGCTGCCGGAAGTTCACCATAAAGTGAAAGCCCATCAATTGCGCCGCACCCCGGGCTATGTCGCTGTACCCGCTGAAATCTCCGTAGATCTGCCATGCAAAGGCATAGGTGCCAAGCGCCACAATCGGCAGCGTGGGTTCCCCCATCTTTCCGCCGAACGCCGCGTTCGCAAGCAGAGCGCAGTTATCCGCGATGACACACTTCCGGAAGAGACCGGAAAGAATCAGCAGCAGTCCGCCCGAGAACGCTTCCGAGTTGAATCGCCGTGGCGACTGCACCTGAGGCAGCAGATGGGAAGGGCGCTGGATGGGACCCGCAATCAGGTGCGGGAAGAAATTGATGAACAGGGCATAGTCAAGAAGCGATTCCGCCGGCTGCAGCCTCCCGAAATACACGTCCACGATATACGCAAGTGCCTGGAACGTGTAGAACGAAATGCCTGGCGGCAGCAGAATCCGGAGCAGTGTGATATTGACCGGAACACCAAGCGCGCCAAATGTGGCCGCGAGTGAGTCCGCAAAGAAGTTGAAATATTTAAAGAATCCTAAGAACCCGAGATTCAGCGCTACTGATATAGCCAGCAGCGATTTTCTCCGCGCCCGATTCGTGGATGCCGCAATGTTCTTCGCGCAGTAATAGTCAACCAGCGTTGACGTCAGGATTAGCGCCAGAAACCGCCAATCCCACCAGCCATAAAAGAAATAACTGGCGAGTAGAAGCAGAACGTTCTGCTTGCGCCATCGAAGTGCCCAATAGGCGCTGACGACAATCACCAGAAAAACAAAAAATACCGGTGTGTCGAACAGCATCGAGCGACTAGGTTACTACCGCTGGCCGGGCCGGCTTTGCGTTCTGAACTCGTATTGCTGGATCTGCAGGGCCAGCTGTCCTTTCGCGTTCCTTGTTACTCTGCCGCGGGCCACCAGATTCAGCAGACAACGCTCGTTCAACTGAGCGGGCCAACTGATCGAGAGCTCCAGCCGCGTTCCTATCGGAAGATCGTGATCCGATGTGAATAAAACACCCGAACTGCTGATGTTCAGCGTCTTCCCGCTGCCCGCCAGTACCTCAGTCCGCTGATTCAGCGTTTTGTACCGCACTTCGCGCTCGATTGGGAACCGGCTCGATCGCCGACGTTCCCCGGCGCTCGGTTCCGGAGTTCTGACAACACTTAGAATTCCTTCTGTCATTAACTGAAACTCCGATCTTGTAAGCTTAGCAATTAAATCTGCTCCTTTATCTCTTCGGCCGAAGTACCCAATCTATTCTTGCCTTTCTTC
>JAFARV010000551.1 GCA_019245255.1 Acidobacteriaceae bacterium
GACGTTGACACGCTCACGGCCGGCATTAATCGGGACTATCCGCACGCCGGGCGGGAATTAAGGCCGCGTATTCAGACCGAACTCGAGTACCGGGTCACGATTCAGACAGGAAACGCAATCACGATCAAACTGCTCGCGGGGATGGCGCTTTGCGTTCTGTTGATCGCTTGCGCCAATGTAGCCGGGCTGCTGCTGAGCCGCTCCACAGCACGGGCGCGGGAGATCGCTGTCCGGCTCGCGATCGGCGCTCGACGCGCAACGCTAGTGCGCCAGCTTCTGCTGGAAAGTCTGCTGATCTCCCTGGCGGGCGGTACGGCCGGATTACTGATCGCTTATGCGGGGGTTCAGTTGTTTCGTTCGGTCCCGACACCGCCGGATTATCCGCTTGCGCTTCACTTCGATGTTGACGGTAATGTTCTGCTCTTCACGGCCGCTGTCGCGTTTGTGAGCACCATTCTGTTTGGTTTGATTCCAGCACTGCGCGCGAGCAAGCCGAGTCTCGTTCCCGCACTGAAGCAGATCGACGCGGTCAATCCAGGCAGAGGCCGTCTGTGGGGGCGAAACACGCTGGTCGCGGGACAAGTCGCACTCTCACTCGTTCTCCTTGCGGTTTCCGGTTTCATGTTCGAGGGCTTCCGGACAGAGATCCTTGGCGGCCCCGGTTTCCGCGTGGACAAAATCGCGACCACGACATTCGATCCGGGTCTGATCCACTATTCTCCCGAGCAAATACAAAATTTCTATGCCCGGCTGCTTAAGACCGTACGATCCTCGCCGAATGTTGACTCGGCGGCGTTGAGCTCGCTGGTGCCGTTCGAAGCCCCAGGCTCGATGCTGGGAGTCATCCCCGACGGCACTCAGCTTCGCCGCGACCAGGAGGCGCTAACGGTCTTCGATGGTGTGGTGACGGACGGCTTTTTCGAAACATTCGAAATACCGGTTGTGAAGGGCCGGGGCTTTGCCGAAACCGATCGCGCCGACTCGCCTCGAGTGGCGATCGTGAACCAGCGCTTCGCCGAGCATTACTGGCCGCATCAGAACGCCGTGGGCAAGACGATGCGGTTATGGCATTCGGACGGAACTGTTGTTCAAGTTGTCGGCGTCACGCGCAATTTTAAATACTCCTGGATGGCAGAGTCTCCAACCGACTTCGTCTTTCTTCCGCTGTCGCAGAACCCCAACACCGCGATGGCGGTGGTCGCATCCACTAAACACGGAGGCCCCGCGACCTTGCTCCCGGTGATTCGGCACGCGGCCGAGTCGGTTGACAGGAACGTGCCGATATTCGCTCCATTGACCATGCCGTACATCTTTGAGAACAACGCCGTGCGTGTGCCCCACATCCTCATCGAGATGATCGGCTCCTTGGGTGGGATGGCTCTCGTTCTCGCGGTAATTGGGCTCTATGGCTTGACAGCGTATTCGGTGAGCCGCCGGACTCGGGAGATCGGTATCCGCATGGCAATCGGAGCTGACCGGCTAAAGGTCGCCCGGATGGTTTTGCGACAAGGATTGATTTTGGCTTCGTGCGGTATTGCCGCCGGCTTGATTCTTGCGTTTTTGGCTGCGCGCGCCATCGCCGCCACCCTGGTTTTCACGTTTACGCGCAGCGGGGCGGCCTGGCCGATTGCAGCAGTTTCGCTGTTTTTACTGCTCACAACGCTCGCGGCTGCGTATGTTCCGGCGCGGCGGGCGTCGTTGATCGATCCGATGCGGGCGCTGCGGGAAGAGTAAAGGATAAGGAGCGGGCGGGCGCAACATGGCAAACCGAGCGTCGGGATGAGTCCCGACGCGGCGGCCAGAGTGGCCGCGCCACGAGGCTTTGTTCCTGTCAGCGGCGGCGCAGGCCAAGCAGACTGAGGAAGAAACTCGCAAAGATGATCTCGACTCCGAGCATGAGGGCGGTAACGGCGGGTAGCGTGATGCGCAAGGCTAACGTCGGCATCAGGTTTCCGAAGCCCGTCCGATACCAGCGTGTGAACGCGTAGACAGTCGCGCCGATCCCGAAAGCGAGCACGAGAGCGCCAACGGTAACGCCGCGCTCGAGCGTTATGCGTTTCAGCCAGCGGTCGAATTGAGGGTCTTCGGGCAGCAGGCCTTCGAGCATGCCGGGGGCCTTGGCTCCGACCGCAAACACGCAGGCGTGGAAGCCGACCGGAATGCAGCCGAGTGC
>JAFARV010000650.1 GCA_019245255.1 Acidobacteriaceae bacterium
TCGCGCGGAATGGAGCGGCAAGCGTGCCGTTGTGTTGTTCTTCCTCGCAACCGACTGTCCTCTGAGCAATGGCTATGTTCCGGAGCTAAATCGCATCCATGGCATCTACGCGCCGCGCGGTGTTGAATTCTACGCAGTGCAAGGCGATGCGACTGTAAAAGACGAAGAGGTGCGGAAACACGTCGAGGAATTCGGCTATAGCTTTCCTTACCTGTTCGATCCAAATGAAACACTGGCGGCACTTACCGGCGCTACCATCACTCCCCAAGCGGCAGTGGTTTCGTCGGATGGCGAGTTGCTGTATCTGGGCCGCATCGATAACAAGCTGGAAGATTGGGGCAAGCAGCGCGTGCAGGTTACTGAGTTCGATCTGCGGGACGCCCTTGAGGCGATCCTTGCTGGGAACCGCGTGCCGCATGCACGTACAAAAGCGCTCGGTTGCGCGATCACCCGAAAGGATTGAGAAAAGGACAAAGAAATGAGACTTCTGATTTTTTGTGCTTTGATTACGGGAAGTGCGGGAGTGCTTGGGGGGTCAACAGCGCCGAAGTTCAACAAAGACATCGCACCCATTCTTTATCAGAACTGCGCCGGCTGCCATCGTCCAGGCGAAGTGGCGCCGTTTTCGCTGTTGAGTTACGAAGACGCCGCAAAGCGCGCGTCGCTGATCGCGACCGTGACAAAGGCCCGCATCATGCCGCCTTGGAAGCCGGAGCTCGGGTACGGAGATTTCAAAGATGCCCGGCGGCTGACCGATGAGCAAATCACTTTGATTCAAAAATGGGCAGCGAGTCATGCGCCCGAGGGCGATGGTCCGAACCCAACGCCACCTACATTTACTAACGGATGGCAGATCGGGCGTCCAGATAAAGTGGTCACGATGCCTGCGAAGTTTTCCGTCCCCGCCGATGGCCCCGATCAATATCGTTGTTTCGTCATCCCCATGAATCTGGACAAGGATGTCTATATTAGCGCCGTTGAGTTCCGGCCTGATGACCGACGCGTAGTGCATCACGCCATCGTCTTTATCGATCCCCGGCGCCAGGGGCGGAAGCTGGCAGAAGGATCGCCTGATGGAAGTTATTCCTGCTTTGGAGGTCCTGGCTTCGCGGCAGGCATGTTGGGCGGCTGGGCGCCTGGATTTACGCCCGCAAAGCCGGTTGAAGGCTATTCGACGCCTCTCGCGAAGGACACCGATCTTGTCGTTCAGATCCACTATCATCCTTCCGGAAAACCCGAGCAGGACCAGTCGTCTCTGGGCATCTTCTATGGCGATGCGCCAACGCGCGGGCGGACTTCAGTCATCATCAGCAATCGGGATATCGACATCCAACCCGGCGACGCGCACTATCTCATCAAAGCTGCGTTGACCACACCGTCCGATGCGGAGTTGCTTCGCATTACTCCGCATGCGCACTATCTGTGCAAAGAAATGAAGATCGATGCACATCTTCCGGACGGTTCGGTGAAGCCGCTGATTTGGATCAAAGACTGGGATTTCAATTGGCAGAATACGTACACCTATAAAAACCCGATCGCACTGCCAAAGGGCACTCGCATTGAAATGGAGTATACGTACGACAACTCCGCAGCCAACCCACGGAATCCTGCGCATCCGCCGGTACACGTCACCTATGGTGAGCAAACGACGGACGAAATGGGGCTGGCATTCCTCACGTTTTCGCTGCCCACACCAGCCGAGGCGCTGCGATTTCGACAGGCTATGTATCTCTCGAAGCTAGCGCTCGAGCGTTGATGACATCGCGCGGAATCAGCCCCGATTTCCGCTGCCATCGTCGCTGATTTATTGCCGACCATATTGACAGGCCGGCCCTTAGTGAGTACAGTATTAGTTCAGTAGTACACTGATCATCTTCTTGTTCCGTTTAAACCAATCCTCCGGAATTCCGCTTTACGTCCAGTTGATGGAACAGGTCAGACATGCCGTCGAAATCGGCGAATTGAGGGCGGGCGACCAATTGCCTCCTATTCGCAAAATCGCCGAAGACCTGGTGATGAACCCGAACACCGTTGCGCGAGCCTACCGGGAGCTCGAACACGAGGGCGTAGTTGAGCTGAAACATGGCCTGGGAGCCTTTGTCAGTCATTCGGTTGTTGCACGCACCAGCGTAATGCGAAAAGCTCATGCCATCGTGCAGACAGCAATTGAGCGGCTGCTATCTCTCGCTCTCAGCGCAGACGAAATACGGCGCCTGGTTGAGAACGAGCTGGCGCTGTTGCGATCCAAAAAATGAAACGGAGGCAATAATGAACGATTTCCTGGTTGAGATAGCCGGCCTGACCAAATCGTTCCGTGGCCAGACGGCATTGAGCGGGCTCGATGTCAAAGTTCCGGCCGGAAGTATCTTTGGGTTTCTGGGTCGCAACGGAGCCGGGAAGACCACCACGATCAAGCTGTTGCTGGGCATATTGAAACCGGATGCCGGGCGCGCGACCATTTTCGGACTGCCTGTTTCGGACCTCCGCGCATCCATTGAGATCCGTCGCCGGATTGGATTCGTGAGCGAAGAGAAGGAACTGTATCCCTACATGACTGTGGACCAGATCATCCGCTTCACCCGGCCATTCTTCCCCGCCTGGCGCGACGACCTCGAGCAGCGCTATTTGAAGTTGTTCGAACTGCCACTGAAGCGAAAGATTGCAGATTTGTCGAAAGGTATGCGGTCGAAGCTCATGTTGCTGCTTGCGATGTCGCACGGCGCCGAGCTTTTGATCCTTGACGAGCCATCGGATGGCCTCGATCCTGCCGCAGTAGAGGACGTCCTTCGTGAGTTGGTGGCTCTCTCGGCATCAGAGGGGGTCACGATCTTCTTTTCTTCCCATCAACTAAGCGAGGTGGAACAGGTTGCGGATTACGTCTCGATCATCGATCACGGTAAAGCCATTGTTGGCGAGTCGCTCGACGATTTGAAAGCACGATACCGACGGCTTCACATCGTCTTTGAAAATGAGCCGCGCACGCCTATCCGCTGGGCCCCGGGGGCCGAGCATGTACGTCAGGAGGGCCGATCGGTCTCCATTTTGGCGAGCCGTAATGTCGAGGAGCTTGTGGAGCAAGCCCGGTCCATACCCGGCGCCTCCGTTGAGCAGTTTCCCGTCAATTTAAGAGAAATTTTCCTGGAACACGTAAGGGGTAACTGAATGCTCTGGATGAAAGGCTGGCTCGAAACGAGGTGGCGGCTTCTGTATGGACTGGCCATACCACTCATTACTCTTTTGCTCCCACGGGTTACGGCTGGCGCAGATTCGGTCAAGGATGCGAGTACGTTTATGGTGGTTCTGGCATTCTTTGGTGTATTCAACGCCGCTTATCTGGGCGGTGCGGGGATAAGAACCCAATCCCCGTTTGCCGCCATGAAGGGTCTCCACGGATCCACGTATTACACGCTGTCTCTTCCAGTCAGCCGAATGCGAGTGATCTCGGTACGTGTTGCACTGGGCTTACTGGAGTTTGCAGCAGTAGTCGCCGCAGCGTACATCGGCTTCTGGCTATTGCTCCCAGCAGCGCGAGGGAACTCGACATTATTCGACTTGTTTGAACTGATCGTTACGGCAGTTGCGTGTAGCGCCTGCTTCTACTTCGCATCAGTGCTTCTGGCAACCTTCCTTGACGATCCCTGGCAGCCTTTCGGCGGCGTGTTTCTAGCGATTGTGGTCTGGTTGGGGGCTTCTCGCCTCTCCATTGGCCCACGCTTCAATGTGTTTGGCTTCGCCGGCGCTGCTTCTCCGCTCATCACGCACACGATACCTTGGCCTGCGATCGCCATTTCCTTTATATGTTGTGCGGTTCTGTTTGTGGTGGCCTTGAGAATAGCGGATCGCCGCGAGTATTGAGTCATGAAAAGAGTCTTCCTTCTTAGTACCGTAGCTATGCTTGCGGTGTGTAGCGTAAACGCTCAGGATATTTCGGGCGATTGGCAGGGAACGCTGAAAGCAGGCCCGAAGCAACTCCGTCTGATCCTGAACATGGTGCACGACCATGAGGGCAACTGGAAAGCGACGCTCTTCAGCATTGATCAGCAACCTGACGGCGTCCCAGTCGACTCTGTGGCGATCCAAGACTCTACTCTCAAATTCGCTGTCAGCGCGGTGCGTGGCTCCTATGAAGGGAAGATCAGTGCCGATCGCAACTCGATTACGGGAAAGTGGACGCAGGGACTGTCACTACCACTCGATTTTGAACGCGCCACGAAAGAGACCGCCTGGCCGCGCGATCCGTCGCCACACACCGTACACTTCATAAGCGTAGACAAAGACGTCAAGCTCGAAGTGCTCGATTGGGGCGGCTCAGGGCGACCGGTCGTTCTGCTGACGGGACTCGGCAACAATGCTCACATATTCGACAAGTTTGCTCCTAAACTGATCGGCAACTATCATGTTTACGCCATCACGCGGCGCGGATTCGGTGCGTCCAGCGCTCCCGTG
Source organism: Acidobacteriaceae bacterium (assembly GCA_019245255.1). GTDB lineage: Bacteria > Acidobacteriota > Terriglobia > Bryobacterales > Bryobacteraceae > Bog-105. The sequence continues at coordinate 4,447 of JAFARV010000650.1, forward strand.
CCCGATTCCAAGAATTATTCTGCCGACCGCTTGGGCGATGACGTACTCGCAGTGTGCGACGCGCTGAAACTTAACAGGCCAGTGCTAATCGGCCATTCCATTGCCGGAGAGGAGCTGAGTTCTGTCGGGTCACGATATGCCGAAAAGGTAGCGGGTCTGATCTATCTTGATGCGGCGTACTCATATGCCTATTACGACCGCTCGCGCGGCGATTTGCTGATTGATTCTCTTGATGTAGAAAGAAAACTGAGGCTGTTGCGCCCCGGCAGTGGTCAGCGCGATCAAAAGCGCCTGATCCAAGAGCTCCTGGAGGCGGACCTGCCACAGGTTGAAAAGGATCTTCGGGAAGAGCAAGAAGATGTCAAAGTAATGCCCGCAGCGATGGCCACCGCTCAGTCGGCAACGATCTCACCGGCTGGTCAGGCGATCCTGGCAGGCGAGCAGAAGTACGCTAACATTCCGGTTCCCATTCTCGCGATCTATGCTGTGCCGCACGATATCGGTCAGTTCCTTGCGAGCGACGCGTCTTCGCGTCTGGCATTTGAACATCGCGATCAGATTACAACGGGTGCACAGGCGACCGCACTTGAGACTGGAATTCCCTCTGCGCATGTTGTGCGCCTCCCGCATGCAAGTCACTTCGTTTTTTTCTCAAACGAAGCAGACGTGCTCCGGGAGATAGACGCTTTCCTGAGTAAGGTGCCGTGATACTCAAGAGAAGCATCGATCAGTTCCTACTTGCTCCCCGGAAATGGCTTTGAGGCAGTAACCAATTCGCAGTTTGCCATCCTGGATCTGTGTCCGATGCAGCAGGATTTTGCTTTCGACAGCGAGCCATTTCCATACACCATTGAGCCTCTACAGGAAGGCGCTGCGATCCTGCGCGGGTTTGCCGCTCTGAAAGCCTCCGAGCTGGTCAAAGAAGTCGCGCGGGTTCGAGAGGCCGCTCCTTTTCGCCACATGGTGACTCCGGGTGGATACACCATGTCAGTCGCGATGACGAACTGCGGGCGCGTGGGCTGGGTTTCGGACAGGAGCGGGTATCGTTACGACCGAATCGATCCCGAAAGTTCGGAAGCGTGGCCCGCAATGCCGGCAGCATTCCTTGCTCTCGCCACGGGAGCCGCCGCCGTGGCCGGCTTCGCCGAATACGATCCGGACGCTTGCCTGATCAATCGCTATGCCGTGGGTTCAAAGCTGAGTCTGCATCAGGATCGTGATGAGAAGGATGCTTGGGCCCCCATCGTTTCGGTATCACTTGGACTTTCTGCCGTTTTTCTGTGGGGTGGCAAGCGCCGCTCCGATCCGGTTCGCCGGATCCACCTTGAAAACGGCGATGTTGTTGTTTGGGGTGGGCCCGCACGCTTTGTCTATCACGGGGTCGCACCGCTCAAGGCAGGAGAGCATCCTTTGACGGGGGATGCTCGCATCAACCTTACGTTTCGAAAAGTCTATTAACAGCGTCGCAAACTTAACCGCGTTCGGTCACAATATACCTCGGCCTCCACTCGACCCGCGCTTTGTCATTCTGGAAGCTACCCGTGCCGAAGACAGTCCTCCTCGATCTGCTCAAAGCGACCTTCTTGGTCATCAGCGCTCTGTTTCCGATCGTGAATCCACTCGGAGGAAGTCCGATCTTTCTTTCGTTGACCGGAGATTACACAGCGGCAGAGCGTCATGCACTCTCGCGGCTCATTGCCATGAACAGTTTCTTTCTGTTGATCGGCTCATATCTGATCGGCACACACATTCTCGATTTTTTCGGTATTTCGCTTCCAGTGGTGCAGGTGGGCGGAGGATTGGTGGTTATCTCAACCGGTTGGACAATGTTGCAGCGCGGCGCTAACGAGGAACGCAAGGAAGTACATCGCAACATTCAACCTGAAGATCAATCGCGCGAGGCGTTTTATCCCTTTACGCTGCCGCTGACGGTTGGTCCGGGTTCCATCTCAGTTGCGATAACGCTCGGGGCCAATGCGCCACACGGATATCCGGCGAATCTCGCGGCCATTGTGGGTGCGCTGATCGGATCGGCCGCAATTGGCATCAGCGTTTATCTTTGCTACGCTTTTGCAGACCGCTTGGCGCGGATGCTCGGACCTACAGGCATGACCGTTATCGTGCGCTTGACATCATTTCTGCTGGTCTGCATCGGCGTGCAGATCCTGTGGAATGGCCTCCGGGCTTTGCTTGCCTCGGTACCGCTTGGCATCCGTTGAAACGCCGTATTACCGGGTCCTCTGCCGCTTGAGAATTCGAGCCAAGGCCCGGGAACTGAGAGGGCCTTGGCATCTGCAACTTCGATGAATCGTTCCTACATGTTGTAGAAGAATTCTTCGTACACGATCTGCCCGTCAGCCACTTTGTAAACGGCTACTTCTTCCAAATGGAAGCGTTTGGCCTGCGGCTTGAACGTAACGTCCAGCTTGAACACGACCGCAAAATGGGATCCTGCGACAAGCGGGCCTTCCACTGTGGCTGAATGGACCTCATGGTTTGACGTCCACCATTCGCCCTTGGCGATCACTGCGGGAAGCCCCTTCGACTCGCGGGATTGTCCAGGAGGCGCGCCAGCTTCTACGCTGACGATGTCCTGAGAATAGAAGGTCTTCGTCGCTTCCTCGAACTTGCCTTGAGAGCAGAGTTTCACAAGGCCGTCGGCCACTTCTTGAGTAGTCATAGTCTGTGTAGTCATATCCAGTCTCCTTAGGTTTGGAAAAAACCGTCAGTCTCGATAATTAGAACGTTGAGAGGAGCGCAAATCAAACTGTAGCGTGGAGTTGCTAACGGTTTGCCGTCTGTCGCCCACTCACTATCTTTGCCATCTGCAGTGATATGACGAACGAGGATCTGGAAATGGACAAAAATGGAGGGAAAAAATTTGACAATTCAGCGGGGCGTGGTGTCCACATACTAGTCAGGGAGCAACGTCCGTGTCCCGATTCCGTTTCGTCCGCTGGACTTCAGCGCGCCGCTTCATCAGCTCGCGCCACTGATCCAGAGTCAGAACGTTTCTCAACTCGACGCTCATTTGGGTGAACAATCGCGTGCTCTCGGCTCTGGCCTGGGCCAGGCGCTCAATCGCGGCGTGAGCGCTGGTCAGATTGATGGTTGGCTCGTTGAAGATGTCGCCCAAATCGGCTTCGGCTTTGTTGGCGCTGTTCCGGGCATCAAAAAGCCGGTCACGGTAAGAGCGGACAATCGCGCGAATCTTTTGTTGCTGCTCCTGTGAGAGTCCCAAATCGCCGGCGACCGGGCTGGTCCACCACGGCAGACTGGTTTCGTTTTGCGCAGCTACAGGCAGCGCTAAAGCCAAGCACAAAAGCGCCTGGCGGATCCAGATCCCGGTTCGCATCAATCCTCGAACAATGCTTGAAGCGGCGCGGTTGCTGGAGGCTCGGAGGAATCGGCTATCTGACTCACCTCACTGGCCAGTTCCGCATCCGAGACCTTTGCCATCTCAGCCTGCCTCTGGGCCATTGCAGCTCTGTGCGTTTGGTCGACTACTGCGAGCCCACCAGCCAAAACAACGAACG
>JAFARV010000655.1 GCA_019245255.1 Acidobacteriaceae bacterium
CGCCGAGCGCATGATCATAGATTTCACTAGCACGCGTGGCATCCGACTGAGATAAGACACGGCCCAGAGAGATTGCAGCCATTGACAAGTCGCCCCTGCCGGTGTGATCGTTTGTATCGGTATGCACCAGCTCATCTGCTATGCGGAAGGCGTGATCAAGTACCTTTACCGCCTCTTCAGACTTGCCCAAGTTGATCTCGTCAATGTCGCCAAGGATACTGCCTTCACTAACCAACGCCGATTGAAAATTACTGGTTTGCGCCCGTTTTGTCGTCCACTGCGGGCCAGGATCGAGCAGCTTAACGGATTGCTGAATCGCATCGAGGGCTTTCTCGAGCTCGCCGCGCTGCTGAAAGACTTCTGCCGATATCCATAAATAGGTTCCGACGTGAGCGGGACGATTAAACGTCCTAGCGATGTTGCTCGCGCGACTGCAAAGGCGGAGGGCTTCCTCAAACTGCTGTTCCGATTTAAACTGCTGAGCGACATTCAGGTAGGCATTCAGGATGCCCGAGGCTTCCGTTTCGTCGCCCTTCCCGGCCTGAAATCTGTCCAGCCAATAAGCGGATTTTCTGGCGAGTGCGAGGGCTTCCGGATCACGGCCGCTGAAGCGGGCCAGGATCATGCGATCATGAGCAACCTGAGCGGAGCGCAGCATCGCTGTTCGGTTCGCTGGCTGCGCTTTCAGAACAGATTGAATGAAGCTTTCTGCAATCCGGAGGTTCTCTTCGGCTTGATTCATCTGGCCGAGACTGGGCCCAGTCGGCACCCCTTGCACGCGCGCCACCCGCATGTAAGCATTGCCAACCTCGAGCGCCAGATCCGGATCCCCCTGAGCCTCTGCGCTCAGCCGCCGCAAGTACTCCAGCGCGGTATCGACAATGAACTGTCTGGCTTTTGTGCTGCCGTGTAATTCACGAACCTGAACGTCGATATCAAACAGCTTAGTAGCGAGTTGCCGGACATCTGAAAATCGCCGCTGCGCAATTGCGCGCTCCCGATTTGCGACATACAAACCGGCCACGAGGCTGCCCACGATGAGCGCAAGGGCCGTTAACGGCACCCGATAGCGTCGAGCGAATTTGCGGGCGCGATACCAGGCGGTACTCGGCCGCGCGATAATCGGCCGGTTGTCCAGGTAGCGCCGAATGTCCGCAGCTAGGTCAGCCGCTGACCCATAGCGCCGGTTCTTGTCCTTCTCCAGTGCTTTGGCTACGATGGTCTCCACATCACCGCGGTAACTCCGGTTAATGGAGCTCAGCGGCCTCGGCACCTCCTCGCAAATCGTCTGCACCGCCTGAGGAAGTTGCTGGTTCACCGTGTATGGCATTCGCCCCGCCAAAAGCTCGTATAGGATCACACCGAGTGCATACACGTCGCTGCGGATATCGAGTTCCAGCGGATCGGCCAACACCTGCTCGGGACTCATGTAAGCCAGTGTGCCGATGAACTGTCCCACGCCGGTTTGCCGTGTCGCTCGCAAATCGCGATCGGCAGCGCAGGCGATCCCGAAATCGAGCACTTTGGGCTGGCCAGTTTCGTCCACGAGAATATTGCCCGGCTTTAGGTCTCGGTGGATGATGCCACGTTGATGCGCATGATGGACCGCATCGCAGACCTTACTGATGAGCTCCAATCGTTGGCCCAAATCGAACTGGTGCGCTTTCGCGTATTCGAGGAGCGATTCGCCATGGATGAATTCCATGGCGAAATAGGGCTGTGCCCCGTAACCGCTGTCGGCCGTTCCGGCTTCATAAATTTGCGCAATGGCGGGATGCTGCAAGCGACCGAGCGCCTGGGACTCCTGCTCGAAACGCCAGAGCAGTTCGGGCGTGGGGAGCCCGGCGCGAATCACCTTCAGGGCTACCGTTCGGCGAGGCTGCTCCTGCTCGGCCTCATAAACGCTGCCCATACCGCCTTCTCCGATGAGCCGGATAACGCGGTATCTGCCAACAGTCGTCGGCGGTGGGGGCGCAGCAAAGGGCGCAGAGCCCGCAATTGGGCTTGCCGGCTCCAGAAAGGTACCCGCGGCGCGACACGCTCTAAGAAGCGATTCGATTTCGGCACGCAACACTGGATCGCTTGCGTATTCGCGTGCGATGAATGCTTCCTGCTCTGCTTCGGAAAGATCGAGCAGAGCAGAGAAGGCCTTCTCGACATCGGCGTGCAATTGTGGATTCACGTCGCGGCCTCGCCGTTTAAGGCACGAAACAGCCACGCTTTGGCGATCGCCCATTCCCGCTTGACGGTAGCTGCTGAACTGCCTGTGATTTCAGCAACTTCTGGAACGCTCAGGCCCGCGAAATAGCGGAGTTCCACAATGCGCACTTTCTCGGGATGAGTCGCGGCCAACTTGTCCAAGGCATCATTCAACGCGAGCACATCGACTTCCGGTTGCAGCGTGCAGCCGCAATCCGGCGGCAAAGCCGCGCCGCGTTTCAACGCGCCGCGACGCCGCGCGTGATCCACCAGGATACGTCGCATCATCTGGGCGGCAATGACATAGAAATGTTTGCGGCTCTCAAACTTTGGCTCGCGGTAATCCAGCAGGCGCAAATAAGCTTCATGCACCAAGGCCGTCACTTGCAGAGTCGCTCCCGGCCGTTCGCCTTCCAGATAACTCGCAGCGATCCGCTTCAGCTCGGAATAGACAAGCGGCATCAGTTCGTCGAGCGCGCCTCGCTGGCCTTGGCTCCACTCATCGAGGAGTTTGGTGATCTGCGACTCGACCATAGATCCAGACGCAAGAAATTTTAGCAATTTTGAGCCCGTTTGGCAGTCGGTTGCGCCATGTTGTCGAGTAAGTAGGGTTCTTATAAAGCGGGGACCCAAGCAAAGAGAAGTGTAAGTGAAGTCGAATCGGAGAAGAGAAATGCTTAAGCAATTACAGTGGGTGGGTGCGCGCGCCGCCGTCAGTGTTTTATTCGGGGTATATCCGCTCGGCGCCGACTCGCAAGACGCGCACCCCCGCATCACGACCGTAGCAGTCGTCGACCACCAGACCGATCAGTACAACGACCCCGACGACCGCATCGCGCTGCTGCACGCCGACAGCTCGGGTGGCTTTAGCGAGGCGATGTTCAATGATTCCGGCTCGGGCGCCTGGAACGCGCTCGCGTGGCCAAACCCAGTCTCTGCGACGGATGGCATCTCGAGGACCGGAAGCCCGCCGTCGCTAGCCGCCGTCGCCGATCAAGATTGGGGTACCGGTTCGATCTTCTATTTCGCTGCAGACTCCACCACTAGCAGCACGCCCAATGTACGCGTCCCGTTCTTCGCCGGTGAGGATAGCTGGTGGTGGTACGGCTGGACCGTGCCCACCTCCACGGGAAACATGGCTCCCATGACTGCAATCAGCTATGACGGTCCTGACGGCATGCCCCGGGGCAGCGTGTTTGGCGTCTCGAACGATTCTCGCTCATTGCGCGAGCTGTGGCTCTATCAAGACAACTGGTCCTACTACGATCATGGGCCATGCCCGTCAGGCGCTACGCTTATCATCGGTCCGGGTTCTTCGCTCGCAACAGCGCAAGTGGTCGGGCCGGCCGACGTGCACGTCGTAGCGAGCGGCAGCGATGGCAACATCTGGCTTCGCTCGACGCTCAACAATCACGGATGGAACTGGCAGAACCTCGGCAATCCCGGCTGGTCACGCGCACGTGTGCCGATCCTGGTTGCACACCCGTCGGGTGGAACCACGCGTATCCACGTGTTCGTGCCGGCGTGGGTGGGCGGGAGCGTGCACTTGTTTGAGCGCTATGCCGACCGCGGCGGGAGCGGCTACACGTGGGCGAGCTGGAAGGACTGGGGGGCTGCACCGACGGGCGAGCCTTTCAACCTCACGGGCGGCGTCACCTGGCACCCGGGCCGCATCATGAACATTCACATGTTCGGTGTAACCGATCACGATTCCAGTGGTTGTCACGGCGGCAAGCTCCTTTTGTTTTACTGGGATGGAAGCGGCTGGCACTGGTCGTATCCCGAGGTTGTGCCGAGCGGCTTTGATTGCGAGGCGGCCCAGACGATGAGTGTAGCTGCCATCGATAGTGCCATGACCCGCGCCAGCGTGTACCTCGAAGACGTGTCCGGCGCTATCTGGGAGTACGCCAGCACCGACGGCTTCGCTTGGGAATGGCACCTTCTGCAGTGATGAGGTTGCAACGAAGAAAGCTGCCGACATTACTTACAAAGTTCGCCCGAGCAACGCTGCGCTGCAACGAGGTACGGGATAAACTCGCAACAGACTTGGAGAGCGTCAGAAGGTCGGGAGTCTGCCGGTCAGCGTAGGCTGCGCGAATGGCTGAGACTCTCCTCCAAGCGCTTGATGCTGAGGGTGTGGGCCACATCATCCGCATCCACGTCAGGAGTTCAACAGCTTCCGCCGCAAGACCGAACCCCGCATGAATTCAAACTGCACCGGCAGGAAAAGTTCCTCTACGTCTCCCACACGCTTCATATAGGGCGACGGTATAGCAGGTGTGGGAGCGAAGGAAAACTAGGGATCTGGTGCGACGGGTTTCGAGGCAAGCTGAGCCAGTTCCGCTGGTTATTGCGCCATGTTGTCGAATACAAAACCACGAAAGGGGAAGAGCAGATGAATTGGACAATGCGTACCACGATTATGGCGGCGGCTGCCGGCATAATATTTGCGGGCGCTTTCGGCATGCTCCGCGCACATGAGGAAGAGGAAAAATACCTGTTCGTTTGGGCAGGCGACCAGGCACGGGTGCACCC
>JAFARV010000750.1 GCA_019245255.1 Acidobacteriaceae bacterium
CCCAGCTCGCAAACAGCGCCTTTCGGCTGTCACGCTCGCTGCGAGCCGCCAGCAGCCGTTGCACCAGCAGTTGCTCAGTTCCATGGCTTGCCATGGTCAAAAAGCAGCCCCCAATTAAACCGGCCCAGAAGCTGTAATTGCGATGAAAGAAGGCGGAAGTCAACGAAAAGCGGAAATCAAACATGTGGAATTTCCCGGCCGCATGTGTGAGTTCGTAAGCATGGCGCCATCCACCCGGAACCAGATGAACGGCCAGGAAAAAACTTGTCAGCGCGCCGCCGATGTACAGAAGCATCTGCATGACATCGGTCCAAATGACGGCCGTCATTCCTCCTTCGAACGTGTAAAAAAGCGTCAGGCAAACGATCAGCGCAATCGACGCGAGTTCACCGGTATGCAACACCACGGCCACGACAATCGAGACCGCGAACACGCGCACGCCTTCCGCCAACGCTCGCAGGATCAAAAATGTCCCGGCCGTGAAGCGCCGCACACGCGGCCCGAAACGCCGCTGCATCAGCTCGTAGGCGGTGAACATCTCGCCTCGGAAGTATTGCGGAAGGAACAGAATCGAGATGAAAATACGGCCGAGCAAGTATCCGAGGATTAACTGCAAAAATTCATAATCGCCGGCAAAAGCGATTGCAGGAGTGCCGATTACGGTAAGCGTACTCGTCTCCGCGGACACGATCGAAAAGGCGATCGCCCACCATGGAGCGCAGCGGCCGCCCAGAAAGTAGTCCTTTAAGCTACGCTGCGTTTCTTTGAATCTTGCCCCGAACCAGGTGATAAAGAGAAGATATCCGGCGATAACCGCCAGGTCCGCCGCGTGCCTCAAACACGTGGATCATAGCACGCTGTCCGGACATCGCGGTCTTAAAATCCGCATGGCGCGGGCATCGGCAGAAACGTGGCCGCAAGACGCCAGCCAGGGAACAACTTACCTCAACAACGCATCTACACTTGTAGAACAAGTTGCGGGCTTCGAAACCACTTCGTTATACTCCGGCTTTGTACATTCAAGCAATTAGAATCGTGCAAGAGACGGGGCGGCACTTCGTGGTGCAACGCTCGCTGTTAAATATAGCTTCCAGAGTATAGACTTAGAATTCCTGTCTAGGGAGGTTGTCGTGGAATTTTGCTTTTTGCGAGCGCAGAAGCCGGCTGTCGCGGCTCTCACTCTTTTACTGACCTTTGCGGTTGATTCAAATCTCGCCACGGCGCAGACTACGGCTGCGCAATCGAGTCAGGGCCAGGCGGCTCCAGGCCAGGCGGCTCCAGGTCAAGCGGCTCAAAAGAACTACAAGGACCGCGGCGAATACGATCTGTACTCCAAAGCCACGCAAGAGGTTGCAGATCCGAAGGCGGAGATCCAGACACTGCAGCAGTGGCAGGACAAATACCCGCAGACCGACTTTCAGCTGGAACGCCTCACACTGTGGGTGCGCGCCTTGGGAGCACTCGCTGGTTCGGACCCCGCTCAGCGGCAGGCGCTGATCGATAAGGCGAACCAACTCCTGAAACTCGATCCCAAGAACTTCCTGGCGGGATATTACACGTCGCTCTGGGGACCGGCTGTTGGGGGGGCCAGTCCACCTCCCGACTTGCTCTCGGAGGTCGACTCGAACGCCCACGTTGTCATTGATAATGCGGACACTGCATTCCCGGCCGACAAAAAACCAGCCAATATGACTGCCGACCAGTGGGCGCAAACCAAAAATTCCGCGGTAGCGGTGGCACATAACGCTCTCGCATGGGAAGCGACTCAGAAGAAGGACACGGCAACGGCCGAAAACGAATATAAGGCCAGCCTGCAGGCGAATCCAAACGACGCGCGGGTATCAGCCGCCTACGGCAAGCTGCTGATCGACGACAAAAAGTACCCTGAAGGCCTCTTTGAGTTCGCGCGCGCTGCCTCGTATGACGGACCGGGATCGTTGCCGGCAGCACAGCGGCAGCAGTTGACGGATTACTTCAACAAAGCTTACACGGACTACCACGGCGGTGCCGACGGTGCGCAGGACATCATCACGCAGGCGAAGACAAATGCGCTTCCTCCGGACGGGTTCAAAATTGTCAGTGCGAATGACATCGCGACTCAGCAGGCGAACGATCTAAACACTCGTATCCAAAATGATCCCGCCTTCAAGATTTGGTACGCTATCAAGCAGAATCTTCAGGACAAAGGCGATCCTTTCTTTGATAGCGATGTCAAGGAGGTCGAAATTCCCGGCGGCGCCGAGGGCGTTAAGGACTTCACCGGCACCGTCATCTCCCTTGACCCGCCGACGGGGCCAACCAAGGTTGTATTGGGCGTCGAAGACAAGACGAAGCCGGACGCGACGCTGGTTTTCTCACAGCCTCTCCCGCCGGATGCTCTGAACACCATCAAGGTCGGCCAGCAGATCCAGTTCTCCGGTGTCGCGGACAGCTATACGAAAGATCCCTATATGCTGACCTTCAAAGATCCCACTATTCCAGGTGTGAAGACCACGACTCCGCCCCGCACCGGACACGCGCGGCGCCACCGCTAATACCACCGAATCGAGAAATAGAACTGCCCTGAGGCTCGGAAAGAGTTTCAGGGCAGTTTCGTTTTGGCGCTGTTCTGGCTCACATCTTGTAGCGGCCGAGATCCTCGTCATTCAGGTTCTCCAGCCACTTGCGAAGTTCTTCGTTATTCACCTTCTCGGAAACGCTGCTCGAATCGCGCGACGATTTCAGGACCCGATCATCCACAAAGATAGGGCAGTCGTGCCGGAGAGCCAGGGCCAGGGCATCGCTCGGCCGCGAATCAACACTGATCAGCTCGCCCGCTCGATCCAGCCAGATGAGCGCGTAAAACGTGTCGTCCTTCAGCTCGCTCACCACCACTTTCCTGATCGATACCTCGAGCCCCATCAGCAGTACCTTGATCAGGTCGTGCGTCATAGGCCGCGGCGTGGTGACCTTTTCGATCTCCAACGCAATGGCGTTTGCTTCGTAGATACCGACCCAGATTGGAAGCACAGCATCGCCCGCCAAATCCTTCAAGACCACGATCGGCATATTCGTCATCGGGTCCATCATCAGACCGCGGATTTTCATTTCCACTTCCATCTGAGCCTCCTGATTCCAAGGTACGACACAACAGGTTCCATGTTGCGCTTCGTCCGCAACCCACCGGTGGCATACTTGTTTGGAGCCCGTTCGAGTTCCTGAAGGACGGGAACTCGAACAGCGGGAGCCCGAACGGCCCAATATGCGAATCTCTTTTTTCGCCACGCCGGCGGCAAGGCTGCTTGCGTTTGGAATCTCTTTATTTGGAATCTCATCCTTCGGAGCGGTCAGCCACTTGGACGCAACTAAATACTTTCTCTATGTCGGCTCATATAGCACGCACATTCAGGTTTATGAATTTGACTCCGCAACCGGTCAGCTCAAATCGATAGGTCCGGCAGGGGAAGTCGAAAACCCGTCATGGATCACTGCCAGCCCTGATTTCCGGTATCTGTACGCCGTGAGCGAGCTCGAAGGCAAGACGGGCGCTGTTGCTGCATTCTCCATCAATCGCAGCAATGCATCTCTCCATAAGCTGAACACCTTGTCTTCCGCCGGCGTCGCACCGTGCCACGCGACCACCGATCAAACGGGCAAAATGGTGATCGTCGCTAACTACACGACCGGAGGGGCCTCTTCGTACCCTGTTGAACAGGATGGCCGTCTCGGCGACATGGCCTCACTCATGACCGCGCACGGCCATGGCCCCAACCAAGAGCGCCAGGAAGGTCCGCACGCCCATGAAGCGGTGGTTACCTCAGATAATAAGTTCGTTTATGTTCCCGATTTAGGACTCGACCAGATCCGCATTTACCGCATCGACCCGTCACACGGCACCCTTACACCAAACGATCCTCCCTTTGCAAAGCAGGACCCGGGATTCGGTCCTCGTCACATCGCTTTCTCGCCCGACGAAGATTTCGCCTATGTGATGAACGAGCTCAAGAGTACAGTAACCGTGTTTAAACGTGACAAAGCCAATGGCAGTCTTATTAAGATTCAGGACGTCTCGTCCGTGCCGCCCGACTACTCCGGACAAAACGGCCCAGCTGAGATTCTGATCGACTCCACCGGTAAGTTTGTATATGCCACTAACCGCGGCGCCGACACCATCGCCGTTTTTGCAGTAGAGCCCTCGCAACACACGCTACGGCTGATTCAAAGCGTCTCGGCTGAAGGTCAGATGCCTCGTGGATTGATGATCGATCCAAGCGGACACTTTATGTTCGCCGGCAACCAGAAAACAAATAATTTCGTGATTTATCACATTGATGCGCATAGCGGCCAGCTCACTGCGACCGGACAGGTGATTCATCAACCGAGTCCGGTATCGTTCCTGTTCGTTCCCCAGACCTAAACAAAAAGGCGTCCCTTTTATTTCGGCAGTTCGTAAAACAGATACCGGATCCGCCATCGCACTTCCCTTCCCGGCTCCACTCTCAAGTGGATAAATGCCTCGGGACACACGGTGGTACGAATCGACCATAAGTTCAACCGCACCAACGGATGATCACCAATTTCCCGGACGCCTATTCCGGCGTTGCTGTTCTCTACGCGTATATCGTTATCGCTTACAGCTTCTGAGAAGCCCGCGAGCAGACTCGCCGCCGATTCGCGCCCCTCGAGTTTCTTTACGTACACAATCTGATTCCCCCGAATTTCGGCCTTGCCGGCGAGATCTGCAGCTCTCGACCACGTCTTTTCGTCGGCCGCTTGCGGACGAAACTTGAAAATTATGCGCATGCCAGGCCCGGTCGGTTGACCATCGAGCACATAAAAATCATGGTTGTAAACGTCGGTCTCGATCGTCTTAGGGCCGATGTTTCGCAGCCGGTGGTCAATCACGAGCTCCGGCTTATGATCCACCAGCTTCACTGATTTTTCATATCGATAACAGTAGCCCGCGTCATCATGTAAATCCTGAACAAAACTAATTCGGTCGTGTTCGGGCCGTGAGGTCCAGATGCCCGGATTCACGATGCGGTACTCACCGGCGAAACTATAGGGCTTCTCGTCCGGTTTGAGGAGCGCTCCCACTCCGATCTTTACAAAAGTGGAGCCCGGTTTCACCTGATCGTAACCGAGCGCTCCACCCAGCGTCGTATCGCCCGAACGAAACTCTTCCACAGGGCCTGTAATGGCATCGTGCAATTTCGGATCGTAGTGCGGAAACCAGACTCCAAAAAAACTATGTCCTTTATACGTCAGTTCTGCGATTACTCCCGACCAATCGAATCGCGCGCCCCTGTAATAGCCTGTCTCTGCATTCGGCAAGTATACGCTGGCATGGACTACACCGTTTGTAATCTCCACCCGAGGCGGGCCTGCGCCGCCCAGTGCGGGACGGCTTGCACTGCTCGCTAAAAAGACCAGAAGTAGAACCATCATTCGTTTCCCATGTCCGAGAACAGAAAATGATACCTTCGATTCCGGGAGACAGGTCACTTGTATAGGTTATGAAAATCCGAATCCAACACATCGCTCTGCTTGTCGCAGGAGCCTCCATCGCGTATGCCGCGAACGATGTACCCGTGCCATCGTCGTGCACGCCGGATATCAACAGCAAACTGGCGCAACTGATCGCTTCCAAGCCGCAAGGCCCTGTCGACAACGTGATGGTCTGTGGAACGACGACCCGCAGGTCCCGCTATCAACCCGCCGGACAACACGGCAGTCATCACGTCTTCTCGGTACTCGCGGCGTTTCCAGATGGGAGCAAACAACTGGTCGAAGTGGTCACCAACGACAGCCTGGACGGGGTAATTACTGCTCCGGCGCAAGCACAGCTGTTCGCCTACGGGCAGGCGTTCTTTGACAATACGAACCAGTTCGCAGCCGGCATTCACGACACGCACTGCTCGACTCATGCCGGCGCCGACAATGGCTGGATCGTCATCGACGGCGTGAAACATCCGTCATCGTGTGCC
>JAFARV010000821.1 GCA_019245255.1 Acidobacteriaceae bacterium
TCAGCCAATTCGCGATTGAGGCGCTTCGCTTTCCTGTGTTCACCCAGTGCATGCTGCTCGCGCGTCCATTTCTTTGGAAGTTGATGAACGAGAATCTTGCGTTCCTCAATGGAACGTTGTAGCTCGCTCAGTTCCTGTGCCAACTGGTCTGCGATGTCAGTCCATGCCTGCCGGTGACGATCTATGGTTTCATTCAGCGCCGCGGTCGCGGCTCGGCGAATGGGCCCCGACAGGCCGTTTAGAGACAGCTGCAATAGCAGAATGTGAATCTTGTTCAGGTCACTATTCCGCAGTTGAACCGAAGCGCGCTCGTTCCCGTCCAGGTCAAGCCATGCCGTGAGATAGTGCCATCCCTGATCTTTCAAGTAAAAGGAGGCTTCGCTCGGGGAAAATGCCCTTTCGACCAGGGGGTCAAGTCCCCTCAACTTGTAATCGGTCAGCGGATGACGATTGGTCATCACGTGGTGCGCTCCGCCCTCAGGACTGTTGAATACATCGGGCAGACTGAAACCTTGACTGACAACGCCGGGATCATTGTTCATGCCGTGATCCGAGACGATGATAAAGACGGTTTTATCCGCCAGTGGACTCGCCTGAATCGCGGTCCAAAGCCGGCCGGCGAGGACATCCAGTTGCTCCATCGCAGCAAGCATTGCAGCGGGGTTATTCGTTGCGTGTCCGGTATGGTCCAGATCACCTGTGAAGAAGTCCAGGTACTCCGTGTCGCGGTCTTGAAGGGCAGCATCGATCTCCTTTTCAGTCTGCTGCGCCCAAAGTTCTCCCAACGAGGGTCCGCCACCCTCGATCAGCGACAGCATCGATTTTGATGAGAACTTTCTCTTAAGCACGGAAGTAAGCGTCGCCCAACGAACTCCACGCTGGAATAGTTGGAAACTTTGGTAGACCTGTTGGTATCGAAAGTGGTCAATTAGGAGCGGGATGCCAGCACGGTCCAGGACCTCGACTCCCGGCATGTCCACTTCCTTTGCCCAAGCATTCCGGAGATAGAAGGGAAAGAAGTTCAGATAGTCATAGATATGGCCGGTATAGCGGTCATATTCGACGTTGCCGTGGATGATCGTGTGCTGTCCGGTATCGAGCATGGACCAAGAGGGTGCCGACAGGCTGATACCGCGTGTATAGAAGTTTTCGTATATGACTCCCTGATCGACAAAAATATGGGACAGCCATGGCAGGCAAGGCTTACCGGTGCTTGGGTCGCGCTGGCGCATAGCCCCATATAGGAGGTCTGCATTCAGGCCGTCGACTTTGAGGATGACGACCCGGTGTGCCGGCGGGTTCAGCGGTTGACCGTGCGTCAGTGTCGAACAGAACAGGAACCAGAACGGGAGCGTCCAGACAATGCGGTTCACTTCTGCCGATCCAGCGGCGCCAGGTAATTAAGACTTGCGCTACGTGCGCTGGCCGCAATTCCCGTTCGAGAGCCTTCAACAGTTCCGGTGATGCCTGCGATTGCGAAGGCGCAGTCTGCCTGTAGAGATTGGTCTTTCGTGAGTTGTCTCAATCGACTCAGGGTTGCGGCTGCGTGCCGTTTCACGGTTTGCGATTTGACTTCAGGAAGCAGGGCTGAGAGCTCATTGACGGATGTTGCCATTGTCTGTGCGTCGAAAGCGACTTCCGGCTGCGTACCGGGCCGGAGCACTTGATCGAGGAAATCGAGATTCGATGTTACGCGCCGCTCCCGATCGAGCGCCAGGATATTGTCTGGATTTTCGCCCGCTCGTCTCGTGTACAACCCGATGCTAGCCACGTGAAGCAGCGCATCTACGGATCTTCCCTGCGCGCTGCGGCCAAAATCAGCTAACTCTGCACGTCGCGCCAATTGCAACTTCTGAAGCAAACGCCCGTCGTTTGCCTCCGCCTGCAACTCGCTGTAATGCGCTTCCATGCTCCGCAGCTCATCCTGGGGCGAGCTTTCAAGCGGGTTAACCGCAAGCGAATCCACGCGCTTCTGCATCTCGCTGCGCAGTTGCGGATCGACGCTCTTGTCTACAGCCAACGCGGCGCGAAACTGCGAGTAACAGTCATGGCGCGCCGGCTGGTCCATGGCGGCGCCATGGCGCGAAACGACAAAGTCGTACACATCGGCACCAGCAAAGTAGTACCAGTTTGCGAAATGAGAGACGCCAATAAGGCCGTTTGCAATTTGATTGACAGTACGCTGGGTCAGCTCGTGCCGCTTGAGATGGAGCTTGTCGCGGAAATCAACCAGCAGCAAAGGCATTCTCGGATAGTTCAGGCTATAAACACCCAGGGGAATTAGGGTCACCGGCGTTCCCGCGCCGGCCTCTGGTGCGAGCAGCGCGCCATTCGCATCGATAGCCCGCGTAAACCGCGGACCGTGCCAGTTATCCAATCTATCGTCAGACCACGGGTTGCGCAGGTTCAGAATTTTCCAAATCAGGTTTGTTGAGGGGCCCGGTTCCGGTCCCGAGCCGCCGACCGGAAACCAAACGACCGCGAAGTCTTCATCCTGGTCTCCGATTCGCAGCGGCTCGAAGAGAAGACCGGTTTTTTCGGCGCATTGGCGAAGAAGCTCCCAGTTTCGGCTGCGTATACGTTCCCGCTCGAAGCGCTCTTCCTTCCCCCGTTGCTCGGCTTGCCGCTGCCCGACCAGGCCGCCAAGCAACTGTTTCCGCAGCGTGAGACGGGCAATCACCACATCAAGCTGTGCAGATGTTGGTTCTGCCGCGCTATCGCCGGACGGTGCCTGTTCCAGGTAGCTGATGGCCTCCTCAAGATGCAGACGTTCATCGTCGGCGGCATTTGCTCGATACGCGCGTGAAGAGGCACGAACCGGCCGTGTCAATGGGTCCAGCAGAGTCCACTGCAAGAGATTCCTGCCCAACTCGGGAAGTATCGGGCGCGCAGGCGCACTCAGATCCATGAGGGGGGTGAGATCCTTTGTGCCAGAATCTCCTCCCGGTGCGCCCATCCGCCAGTAGAAAAAGGGTACCGCCGCCAGAAGCCGCTGTCCTATACGTTGACGACTATAACCAAGCAGCCAGACGAACATTACGCGATCGTTTTCGCGCTCGCTGTCGCCCAGCGTGTCACGCAAAAGCGAAACCACCGGGACGTCATGGGTTGGAGTGTCTACAGTGCAAGATTTGCATACCAGCGTCAAAAGTTGCGCGGAGTTGGCGACGGGTGTCGAGACCCAGTAATAGCCCGCACCTGGTTGATACCCTCCGCCCGGTGGTGCAATTTGGGCGGTGAGTAGCGCGCTGGCGAAGAGCAAGGAGCAGAAGGTTCGTCGCATGGGACATCTACACAGCGTTTGGATGCGAGTCAGAGCTTTTTGATGGCAATTTGGAGTCCATCTGCCCTGGCACTGAACATCGTTTTGACGAAACTGCGCATCTTACGGTAGGGAGGAGTGCATTTCGGTCAGGATCAGTCGCCTGATCAAAGCAAATACAGCGACAGCCTGATCCGGCTTACGAAGTGATGGACGCGCTTTTGATCTGCGAGGTTCAACTGATCGTTTTGATACCGACCCGTATAGAATGAACAAATCCGAAAAGCCTGTGCGCGTACCCGACATACAAACCAAGAAGAATCAGGGCGAAAAGATTACGATGCTAACCGCTTACAGCGCGTGGATGGCTCGGCTGCTCGCAGCCGCGGGTATCGACATGCTGCTCGTCGGGGACTCGCTCGGGATGGTCGAACTCGGGTATGACAGTACGCTTCCCGTGACGATGGGAGACATGCTGCGGCACTGTCAAGCCGTACGCCGCGGCGCGCCGAACGCTCTCGTCATTGCCGATATGCCGTTTTTAAGCCATCAATTGAGTGCCGCACAGGCGCTGAGGAATGCCGGGCGTCTCATTCAAGAAGGTGAAGCGAACGCGGTAAAGATCGAAGGTGGGGAAGCTGTTGCGAGTACAATCCAACGGATTGTCGATGCCGGAATTCCGGTGCAGGGACATGTGGGGCTCACGCCTCAGTCGATTAATGTATTGGGAGGGTTCCGGCGACAGGGCAAACGGCCGGAAGAGCAGGAACGATTACTTGCGGATGCGGCGGCGCTTGAGGCCGCGGGCGCTTTTTCGATTGTGCTCGAATGCGTGCCGGACGAATTGGCTCGGGCGATGAGCGAGCAGGTAAGAGTTCCGGTGATCGGCATAGGTTCAGGACCATACTGCGACGGACAGATTCTGGTAACGCACGATATCCTTGGACTCACCGGACCCTTGGTGCCGGCCTTCGCAAAGCACTACGCGGAGCTGGGCGGAGTCATCAAAGAAGCGGCGGAAGCGTTCGCGAGCGAGGTCCGCGCACGTGTGTTTCCTCCCGGAATGGGAAAGGAAGCCTGACTGTCTGCCGTTCTGACGACGATCCCCGAGTTACGGGCGTGCCTGAACGACGTGCGTCAGCCGGGGGGAAGCATCGGATTCGTGCCGACAATGGGCGCGTTACATGCCGGACACGCCAAGCTGCTCGAAACTGCGCGCCACCAGAACAATTTCGTCGTTGTGAGCATTTTTGTTAATCCGCTTCAGTTTGAGCGGCCGCCGGATCTGGAAGGCTATCCACGAAACCTGGATGAGGACGTGGCCGTTTGTGCACGCGCCGGTGTCGACGTGGTGTTTGCACCTTACGTCGCCGATCTCTATCCTGGCGAGCAATTGACATTTGTAGACGTACCCGCGCTCAGCGAGCACCTCTGCGGCAAATTCCGCGCGGGCCATTTTCGCGGAGTCGCAACGGTTGTGTTGAAGCTCTTCAACATCGTGCAACCGCAGCGGGCCTACTTCGGCGAGAAGGATGCGCAACAACTAGCGATCATCCGCCGCATGGTCAGCGACCTCAATCTCCCGATTACGATAGTGCCCGTCCCGACCGTCCGCGAGGAGGACGGTGTGGCCCTCAGTTCACGCAATCGGCTGCTGACCGAGCACGAGCGTGCGGTGGCACCCAGGCTCTATCGGATGCTCAAACGGGCGGCTTCGGTATTCGATGCCGGCGAACGATCAGTTGCGGCGATGAAGCATACTGTGCTTCCGGAGCTTGAGGATTACCGGGCGGTGCGAATCGAGTACTTTGAGGTTGTCGATCCCGAGACTCTGGCGCCTGTCGAGATAGTCACCGGACCCGTCCTCATTGCCGCGGCCGTTTGGCTCGGCACCACCCGCCTGATCGATAACGTCATGTATTGCCCATGACTCATGGACGGAAGCTTTTTCCGGTTACGCAGCAACGCCTGCTGCCTTGAATGTTCTCGAAATCAGCGCGCGGGCTTCCTCCTGCAAGCGGCGGAGGTGATCCGGTCCGACAAAACTTTCGGCATAAATTTTGTAG
>JAFARV010000904.1 GCA_019245255.1 Acidobacteriaceae bacterium
GCGCGGCAGCGAAGACCATCACCGCATCAGCGCGTACTTTAGATCGCCAAAGGGCCATCATGTAACGAAGAAGAAAAGGCAAGGAAACGCCCGAAGCCCCGATGGCAGCGGCAGCGACCGTGGGTTGAGAAGACCAGCGCACGAGGAAACCAATGAGGATAGCGTACAGCGCGGCGACACAGGCAAAGATCGCCCAGAATGCTCGCGTATTTTCACGGCGAACGGCATCGGTGGCGGCGCGCAAGGCTTCTGGATCCACCCCCGCTCGCGTTCCCAATGCCGCACTTCGCGGCGCGAACTGCTGTAAAACATCATCTATCGTTTTCATTTGACCTTTAACCCTAACATCGCCTTGTGTACTGTCATGGCGGCATCGACGTAATCCCGTCCGGCGGAAACAAGCTTCATGATCTGGCGGAACATGGCGAGCCGCACACTCAAATCCGCTTCATTCCGGTTTGCGATAACGGTCGACTTCGGACGGGCTTGTTTGACGCGATCGAGAGCTTTCGTTGAACGGCAAACGATGAAATCGAGCACGCCCGAGTACGCGTCCGGGAGACAAGCTATCAGATCGTCCAATGAGCGTAAGCCTTCTGCGAACTCGAATTCGTCAACGCCGTTGCGGTTGGTCCAGTGTGCAAACAAAGTGACCACATGCCGCTGCCGGACCAGATTGCTCCATTGGTCGATCGTCGCGGACGTGTTCACGACGGCGCCGCCGGCGGTCAATTCAGCGACGAGTTCTCGCGCAAACGCGGCCGTGCTTTGGTAATAGCGCCACGCGGTTTCAAGCGGCTCCTCGGAGGCGTAGTTGCGAACGAAATCTTTCTTGACCGACTCGAAATCGGAAAGGAACTGCTCGCGCGTCAGAGGGATCGCAAATGCAACGGCACAGGCCTTAAGCGGCCGGGCGGGTTGCCTCGGTTTTCCGAACAAGCTCGTAGTCCTCGGCTGCGTAAATATCGCCGGCATCTGTGTGGACCTGCAGGTCTACCCGCACGTTCATCTTTCGCAGGTCAGTCTTGATCGAGGTTGCGATGTGCTCGGCGCTCCAGCCTCTAGGGCTCGCAAGAGAGCGATGCACCACGCTCGCGATCACCAAATCGATCTTGGCCTTGATCGCTTCGGTTACGGGGCCGAATATCCGCACAAAAATCCGGATCAGTAGCGGCGGGCGCTCCGGGCGGACGGAGGGGATCTCAATATCCGTCCGGAGAACCCGTCGAACTCCATCCGCATCAAAGCGCGTTTCCACCCCCGAGTGGACCACCCGGGCGGACCGGAAATCATAGCGTTCGTGCAGAGACGTGTATGCGGTGGAGAAGTCGGTCTGATTCGGGCGGCGCAATCCGATGATGTCGACGCCGTCGAGATGGATTTCTGTGGTGCGAGTAAACTTGGAGACTTCTTCCGGTTCGAATCCGGCGAAATGAAGACTCCAGGTTTCTCCCTGCACCGCCTTTCCCTGCATGGCTTCAACGACGGCGTCAATGGCGCCGGTGTAGCTGTGAGCGATTCTGGGCGAGTCCAAGCCGGGAACAACAATGCTGTATTTAAAATCGGGCTTGCGCTCGACAGCGATGGCGTTCACTTTCCGGTCAGGCTGCTGGAGGATGGCGTATTGAGCGTTGATGGGCTCATCGGAGGCAGACCAGCCACCCTGAGTTGGAGCGCCAGGAATATCGGAGCCCCTCATCCCGCGGCCGTGATCCGCAAGCAGGATATCGAACGGAGAGTCGCCACGAACGAGGCCGAGTGCGATTTTCCGTTCGGGAACAGGCTCGGTGGCAGCTTGCGCCAGCCAAGTCCGGGCCTGCCTTTCGACAACCGTATCGGATTCTCCGGAGGTCGCCACCTTGCGGAGCAGTTCGGGTAGCTTCGCGGTATCTGAGGGATTCACACGGTAGATCCGCTCTCCCTTGGGTCCGCGGGCTATTTCGATCTCGCCGCGCGGAACGATGGCGCTGGTCTCGTAATCAGTAATTGCCGCGTAAAGGTTATGACCGCCCATCAAACTTTGGGTACGGGCGGTCGATAAAACGTAAGAGGGTGTCTTGATCCAGGTAGCAGGATCGCGCTTCGCGGCCCTGGCGTATCGGCTTAATGCCTGATCGGTGTCGATAATCATCTGCTGCAATACAGCTCCGGCTTCGGAAGCGGAAATTGAGCGCGCCATCTGGACGCCTTCGGGCGTCGTTCCTCCCTCGGTGAAAGGCAGAACGAGATTTCGCAGATGCATACCTGAGACAACCGTACGCGGGTCGGCAAGCGCACGGGCAACATATTCCAGAGTTGTGTCTCCCGTGCGGCTGCTGTATGTCCGCAAGTTGAGCTGTACTCGACCGAGGCTTTCAACGTAAGTCTCGCGGTTCATCAGGTCTTGGGGAACAAGGCTGCCGATGTTCGAAGCGTTTTCGATGCGCTGTAGCGCCTGCTCGACTATCGAGACGAGTTGCTCGGTTTCCGGATGTTTACGTACGCTGCCCGCCCCTTCTGTGCTGGTGATTCCGAACCTGCGGAAGATCTGGTAAAGTGCAGCGTATTGCACCACTCGCGTGAGGTTCGGGTCGTTCCGGGACGAGAAGTAGTTGTAGCCCGTCTCCTCATACTTCGAAACCTTGGCCAGTTGCTCGGCAGGTGCGTGCTCGGGAAAGTAACTTACTGGCAACGCGCCGGTACGGTTAAGAGCAAAAACGTGCGAAGCGTTTGAGTTAAGCGTGTAACCCACGCCAAGGCTGTTCCAGTTGTAAGTCAAGGCATCCGTGTGGAGCACTTGGTCTAGCGCGAGCTTTCCGAAGGGATATCCGCCCGGTTCAGGATAGTGAAAATTGGCGTAATGCACGAGGCCGGCGCTGCTCCAGGATTTCAGCAACTGGTCGGTAATGTTGAGCAGGCTTCCGTACTCTGTGTCGATGAGTGTGTCGCTCAGATAAATGGGCGCCCAATCCAATCCCACGGATGTTTTCCCGGAAGCGGGGTTATTTCGCTCATAACTCTGTTCGAGTTGATCCGCTTTTACTGCAGCCAGCAACAGGACGGTTTCGGTGCGGAGCGGCGGCAAGACACTCAGTGGTGTCTGGCGTTCACGCGCGATAATTGCGACGTAGTTCCGGGCAGGGATAGCGCCGACGATCAGGTCCGTGTCCAATGCGAAGCGCCGGATCTCGGCTTTCCGGCGTGCGAGATCGCCAGTGCGGCTGACGATCCAGACCACCAGGCCCGGCCTGTTGCTGTAAAACAGCCCTATCTGACCGGAGGCGAGAAGTGCGGCCACGGATGCCGTCGAGCGGCTTCCAAGCGCTGCGAACTGCTCTCTATTGGTAATCAGCCACTCCGACAAAGCCGTTGCAGGTACTCTCAGGTTCAGATTGGGGAGCGACGTCGCCGTGCCGCTCCATTCAAGCGGAACTGCCGCGCTTTTGTAA
>JAFARV010000909.1 GCA_019245255.1 Acidobacteriaceae bacterium
TTGTCGCCGGGCTTGAGTCCGGCTTCCGCGGCGGCCGAGTTCGCTTCAAGACTGCTGATCACGGGTTCGGTGGAAGCAACTTCTCTCGGGAAGCCGTACATGTACAACGCCGTCACGATGGCGAGTGCCAAGATAATGTTCATCACCGGACCCGCTAGAACGACGAAGGCGCGCTGCCAGCGTGCTTTTGCCTGGAACGAGCGCGGATCAGAAGATTCGCTGTCGCCCGGCTGTTCTCCGAGCATTCGGACGTAGCCGCCGAACGGAATCGCTGAAACGCGAAAGTCCGTTTCGCTACGCTTGAACCCGAACAGGCGAGGCCCAAAGCCAAAGCTGAACGTCTCTACTTTGATCCCGACCAGCAGAGCCGCGCAATAATGTCCCAGCTCATGGACAAGGATCATGACCCCCAAAAGGATCATGACCCAGAAAACAGGTCCTAGCCACGCCACGCTTCAGTTCACTCCTTCTTTGTTACGCCACAAATGTGCCTCGCCAGTTCGCGCGACGCAGCATCAATCGAAATAACTTCTTCTATTGTGGCTGGTTCCCGCACTCCCTGCCGGGCAAGCGTCTCTTCTACCGTATCGGCTATAGCAGGGAAAGAAATCCGGCCTTCCAGAAATGCTTCAACGGCTACCTCATCAGCGGCGTTCAACGTGCAAGTCGCAGAGCCGCCCAGCTCCTGCGCCGCGTACGCCACTCTTAGTAGACGAAACTTCTCGACATCGGGTGCGGAAAAATGCCATGTTCGCGCCTGATTCCAATCGAGCCGCGGAACCGGCGCCCGCTCACGCGCGGGGTACGTCATTGCATACTGGATTGGCATCCGCATGTCCGTCGCGGATATCTGCGCAATCACACTGCCGTCGTTGTACTCGACCATAGCGTGAATCGAGGATTGAGGATGCACGACCACGTCCACCTGTGAAGGCCGTAAATCGAAGAGCCAGCAGGCTTCTATCACTTCAAATCCCTTATTCATCAGAGTGGCCGAATCGATCGTGATTCGCCGGCCCATTTTCCACGTGGGGTGATTTAGCGCTTGTTCGGGCGTGACTTTCGACAATTCTTCGCGAGGCGTGTCGCGGAACGGCCCGCCCGATGCCGTCAGAATTAGGCGCGTGACCTCCGACCTCTTTCCGGCCCGGAAGCATTGGTGTGCTCCGTTGTGTTCGCTGTCGACTGGAATCAGGTCCGTGCCGCTCTCCCGAACCGCCTGCATGACCAGTCGGCCACTCGCGACCAGTACCTCCTTGTTCGCCAAGCCGATCCTTTTCTTAGCCCGGATCGCCTCATAGGTCGCCTCGAGACCCGCCACGCCGACAATGGCTGACATGACGAACCCTACCTCACTGGCCGTCGCGGCCTGGACCCGCGCACGGGGGCCCGCCATTAACTCGGGCCACTCGGACCGTGTAAGCCCCTCGTCAATCAATCGCCGCTTTAGCGCTTCTAGCACGCAATCATCTGTAAGGGCGACTACTTTTGGGCGGAATTCCAGAATTTGGGAGCCGAGTACATCCAAGTTTCTGCCGGCTACCAATGCAAAAACTTTGAACCGATCACCGTGCTGGCGAACCACGTCGAGAGTGTTTCTGCCGATCGATCCTGTTGAACCTAGAACAGTTATTTGCACGCTCGCAGTCAAAACCGGGGAAGAGCTCTATTCCGCACAGGTTCGAGCACTCGAAAAATTTTGAATTCTGTAGAAAAAAAGCTTGCGCTCCGGAAAATCATATTCTAATATTGGAAGTAAGCCAGGGAGGCAACTCCCACCAAAGCGAGACTAACCTCATAGAAAGACCCCTGAAGCAACACCTCCCTGGCGCCCGCAAGGGCCCGTCTCGCAGCTTCAGAACCTGATTTCACTTTATAGTCAACCCGCAAAGAAGATTCGCCAGGTCGCTACGACGCAGGCGTGAGTTACCATTGAGGCCCGCACGCTTCTCGTTCGGGCGTAAGCCAATCCGCAGCCGATCCCGAGAATTCCAGCCAGCAGTGCATGACTCCAATTCGGGAAGCGCCGGAACCAGAGATGTACGGCGCCAAACAGAATCGCCGAGACCAAGACTGCCATAAACGGTGCGCGCCATTGCGCGAGCAGCGCCTTCTCAACCACTCCGCGAAAGAACAATTCTTCGCCGAGCGCGATCACCCAAAGAGCGCCGAAAAAATACGCGAGGGAGACTCCCGCGATGCGCCACCAGGCCCCGTGCGGCGGAGTAAATTCCACCGCCCGAAGCTCGAGACCGAGCAGAACAATCGGGATCAGAATAATTAGGTAGTAAATCAGGCCGACTCGCCATTCCGCCGCTCTCGGCCAAAAGCCGAATGCACCCGGCTGCCACTGCCTCAAAATCAGCAAAGCGGCAATGCCGAGCCGGATCCACGCCAAATGCCCTAGTGCATCCGTCCGCGTGTGCCCGTCGGGTGACCGATAGATTCGCGGAAACACATGGAGTAGGACGGGAGCCGCTGCGAGGACGAGGAAGCCTCCATCGAAAGCCGGCCGCCTCGGAAGCAGCACGTACCAGAAGGCCAAGATGCCGAACAATACACCGAGCAAAACGAATGCATTCAGCGCGAATGTTTCGGTGGCGAAACTGAAGATCAAATACGGCGTCAGTGCGCTTACCCACATAACAGCTGCTTCGAGCCCACGCGTTCCAATTTGCCCAAACCAAGCGCGCGTCTCTTTGAACACTGACGCGAGATAAAAGACGACTTCTACCAACAACGCAGGTAACGCAGCCCGCATGATCCAATGAGAGTGTGGATGTTGGTTCGAGTAGGTCAGTGCGATTACGAACAACGCAGTCCATGAGCACATCAGTGCAATGAAGAACGGGCGCATGGTCCGAAACATCGCCCCAATCGTAGCATCGGCCGCGATGATCGCTTTCGGACATGCAGCGGCCGCTCAACCCCCGCCGGGACTCCTCAAAAAGATCGCCCAGCGCCAGACCGAGAGCGCGCAAGCTCGCGAGAATTATACGTACCGTCAGTCCTTAACAATTCAGGAATTCGACGATCGAGGGGTGGTCACGGGGGAATATCGCGAGGTCCGGGACGTCACTTTCTCACCAAATCGCGTCCGCTACGAGCAGATCGTTGAGCGCCCTCGGAACACGTTGACGCGCATAAAATTGACAGCCGAAGATTTTGCGGATATCCGCAATATCCAACCGTTTTTCTTGACGAGCGAACAGTTGCGCCTTTATGAAGCGAAATACAAAGGCGAGGAGACGATTGATGGCGTGAACTGCTGGGTCGAATATGTTCAACCGCGACAGATCCTGTCAAGGCAACGGTTCTTCCAAGGCACGCTGTGGGTGAGGGAATCGGATTTCGCGGTCATTCGAACCGAAGGGCAGGCCGTTCCGCAAATCGAGACTCTAAAGCAACAAAATTTATTCCCGCATTTCACGACCCTCTGGCGCGAGGTCGATGGCAGATGGCTCTTTCCAGAACAGACTTACGCCGACGACACGCTTTTTTTTCGAAGTTGGCCGCAGCGTATTCGAATCATCATTCGCTATATCAATTACAAACGCTTCGGTGCTGAATCGACGATCACGTTCGGTGATCCGGAAGCGCAGAAGTAAGCCTCTCGAAATCTTCTCTTGTATCGAGATCGACCGCTGCCTCGGGCAA
>JAFARV010000819.1 GCA_019245255.1 Acidobacteriaceae bacterium
AATTTCACAAACGCTTCCCGACGAATTTCACCTGTTCCCGCTCAAAGCGTTGGTTGCCCGTTTATTGACCCGGTGATCGGAATCACGTCAACGCCGGTCATCGACTCACAAAGCGGAACCTTGTACGTGCTGGTGCGCACCGCCGAAACCGATGACAACGGAACGCGGCGGTTCTGGCAGCGACTGCATGCGCTGAACGTGCTCAATGGGGAAGAGAAATTCGGTGGGCCTGTTGTCATCCGGGCTTCTATCAAGAATGAGCACGGCGGATGGTTCGGGCTGCTGTCCACGACTACGGATTTCGGAGCGCTACGAGAAAATCCGCGCGCGGCGTTGACTTTAGCAAACGGCAAAATCTACCTCACGTGGGCTTCGTCCTGCGATGTTGGACCCTATCACGGCTGGATTCTGGCCCATGATGCCCATACCTTGCGCCAGGTGGGAGCGTTCAATACTTCGCCGGATTCATCAGAGAGCGGAATTTGGCAGAGCGACACCGGCCCAGCGGTGGACAATTCAGGAAATCTCTTCCTTTCCACAGGCAATGGCATATTCGACGCAGCCTCAGGCGGACGCGATTACGGCGACACCCTTCTGAAGATCGCGACGACGCCGGCCGGCCTCACCGTATCGGACTACTTCACGCCTTCGGAGCAGGCGGAACTGAACTCCACCGACGGCGATCTCGGCTCCGGAGGTCCATTGTTGATTCCGGAACAGCCCCGATCTTCTGCTCACCTTGCGGTTGTCGGCGGCAAGGGAGGAACCGTCTACGTCGTCAATCGCGATCGCATGGGCAAGTTTCTGCCCGGTAATAACCATCATGCCGTTCAGACGATCAAGATGGGCGGCAGCATCATGGGAGCACCCGCCTACTGGAATGGGCACTTATACTACTTCGCGAGCAACGATGTGCTGAAGGACTTTGCCCTCCAGGGCGGCCGCCTGTCGAGCGAACCTGTGGCCGCAGGCGAGATCACGATCGTCGATCCCGGAGCGACACCTTCGATTTCGGCAAATGGCGCGAGAGATGGAATCGTGTGGTTCCTTAAGACGAAGGGTTGGCAATCGAACGATCGGCCGGCAGTGTTGTTCGCATACGATGCGAAAGATATTCGAAGAGAAATCTACGACAGCGAACAGAATTCGGGGCGAGATCGAGCTGGAATCGCTCGCCGGTTCGTGATTCCCGTGGTCGCAAACGGGCGCACTTACGTTGGTACTAGCGGCGAAGTAGATGTGTACGGATTGCTTTCGCCGCCCGCGTCTCATCCGCTTCCATCCGCAAGAACGGGACGGCTCAAGTCAATTAGACCAAGCTCCAGGTGAGAGTTCAGGGAGCGATCGAGTCCGCCTGCGCCCGGTTTGATTGCAATTCAGTACTGGCTGATTTACCTTAGCTTCAATGCAACGCGATGACACGGAGCAGCTCGCCAACCTCACAGAAATGGTTTCGCAGCTGCTTCGGAGGCAGGAACAACTCGAAAGCCGGGTGGCGCTGCTCGAAGGCCGCCGTCCGGATCGCGATGTTCCTGTTCCGGCGGCCGACGCTGCGGCTCCACGCCTCACTGCGCAAACTATCGAGAACCAAACGCGCGAGGAAATTGTTGCCACTCCGCCGGCAACGAAAACCGTCGACGCAAAACCGTTGTTTCAATCGTCTGAAGCAACGCAACACGCCACCGGACCGGCGCTCGAGACAAAGCTTGGCTTGACGCTCCTCAATCGCGTCGGAGCAGTCACCCTGGTGCTGGGCATCGCATTTTTCTTCAAGTGGGCCGTCGATAACAATTGGATCGGTCCCGCAGGCCGGGTTCTTCTCGGCGTGATCGCTGGTTTGTGCGGCCTCGCAATCGCGGATCGGCTCTGGCATCGCAGCCAGCAGGTGTTTGCTCAAGGTGTTACGGGCGCGTCTATCGCGGTACTTTATGTTTCCATCTACGCGGGCTTCGCCTTTTATCATCTGGTCCCGCAAGCCTTGGCATTCTTGTTGATGGTGTGTATCACGGGATTGGCAATCGCGTGCTCGCTTCGCTATGCTGCAATCGCAATCGCGGCCCTCGGTCTGGCGGGCGGTTTCTTGACGCCCATCCTGCTCAGCACTGGCCAGGATCATCCCTGGTTTTTGTTCAGCTATTTGTTTCTGCTGGACGCCACTGCTTTGGGTCTCTCGCGTAAGGCTCCGGGTCTCTCGCAAAAGTCCTCTGCGCATCCGCTTCAACTCCTCGCCGCTGCGGCGACGATCGTAATTTATCTGGCGTGGCTGCTGTCACACACTGGGGCAGTCTCCGCGAAGGCCATCGCAACGCTCGCCCCGTTTTCCTATTTCGCGCTGTTCTCGATTGCGACCTTCCCGGTCCTGGGAATCGCCTTTCAGGCACTTGTATGCCTGGCGCTCATCGAGATCTGGCCGAGCTCTTTTTCAATGTTTTTCGTCCTTGAATGGATTGCCGCGAGCGCTGGACTGACTCTTTCGAAGCTCCGCGAGTGGCGCGGCGCTCCGACGTTAACTCTGATTCTGTTCTGGGCGGCTGCAGGTTTCAATTTCCCGCCGCCGGGACACACAGCAGCCTGCCTACTCGGGACATCGGCGGGCTTCCTCCTGTTTCTCGCGTACCCCCTCTTTGTCCTTGGCGAAAACAGCGAAGCCGGAACGATTCAGTGGTTATCGATGATGGTGGCGGACGGAGCCGCTTACTACGCCTACAACTACGCTTTGCTGCGCACCGATCATCATGCCTGGCTGGGCCCACTCGCCATCGCCGTGGCTGCCGTCTATCTCTTTATCGGCGCACATTTGCATCGGCATGTGCCGTCCAGCGCCACACAACAACGGCGCATCCTCCTTTCGCTCGGCGTGGCCCTCGCCTTTGTTACACTCGCGATCCCGATTCAATTCACCGGATTTAGAATCACAACCGCCTGGTCTCTGCAGGCTGCTGCGCTCACCTGGATCGCAGCTCGCATGCAGTCCGACAAAACCGTCCGCGCTGCGGCTATCGTTTTTGCTCTCGTCATTGTCCGCCTTCTGTTCCTTGATAGCTGGCAATTGACAAATCCGAGAGATTACGGCGTGCTTTGGAACGGTCGTTTCCTGACCTTTGCCGCGGCCGCGATCGCGCTCTTTCTGGCCGCGCGCTGGGCAACACAGATCGATCGTGTAGTCGCGCTTTCCGAGTACATCGCAGGGCACTTTGTGCTTCTGTTTGGACTTAGTCTCGAGACGATTGCGTGGGTCGAACGTGGCACAC
>JAFARV010000093.1 GCA_019245255.1 Acidobacteriaceae bacterium
GTTTTCCGGCGGCGCGCAAAACAACCCGCGTCTGCTCGCCCGGGTTCGTGAAAATCGCAGCCGCGCTCCCATCCGAATTCACGAAAGATACATGCGAAACCTTCTTGACATCGCCCGATGACTCGATCCGCCTCGCATCGCGTTGAATCGCACGTGAGTAATGTTGAAAAGCCCAGTATTGGCCGCTGCGGGTAACCTCCTTCGTCTTCGAGTTAATGGTCACCAGACCGCCGCAGCTGAAAGGCCCGATATTCGGCTTACCTGACTCATCCAGTGCTAAGTTCCAGCCGATGATGCATCGTGCCCAGTTCCGCAGAATCCCGGTGAAGGTTGCGCTCCACTGTGCCCAGTCCGTAGCATACTTGGGGTCGTTGATGTCCGGACCGCCTTCTGTCCAGTACATATGTTTGTCCGGATGTGCCTCGTGGACGCGAGTCATCGCGGAAGGATCGCCCAAATACCCGTGCCAGGCCACTCCGTCCGCATATCTGTTCACCTTCGGGTCGTCTAACTCGCAGATCGCGCGGCCCCAAAGATTGTAATTGTGATCGATGATCCAGATCTTAGTGTCGATGTTGCTGTTTGCGAACGCTGGTCCCAGATGCTCGCCCACGAATTCAGCCTCATACTCCTGTCCCCACTGGCACGCCGGCATGCGGCCATCCTGGTTAGTATCCACCTCGTTCTGGACCGTGACTGCATTGACCGGCACACCCGCTTCCCGGTAAGCCTCGAGAAATTTGACGAAATATTTCGCGTACGTTTGTAATATTGCTTCCGCACACATCCGCCAAGCATCGTCCCGCTCTGCTTGATCCAGCCGGGAGGACTCCAAGGTGATCCGAGTAAGAAGAGATTCGGATTTGTTTCTCGCGCTAGCTTGAGCGTCGGAAGAATGTACTCGCGATCATGCTCTATTGAAAAGCGAGTCATATCCGGATCGGGCTCGCCCTCATCGAAGCTGTATGTCTTAGTCGCGTAGTCACTTGATCCGATGCAAAGACGGCAGACACTCAGGCCCATGCCCGCCGGGTGAAACAGATCTCGAAACAGCTTTTCCCGCGCGTCCGGTGCGAGCTGATGGAACATATAGCAGGCCGAGTCCGTAAACGCCGCGCCGAAACCGAGAATCTCCTGGGATCTTCTCTTTGCATCAATCGCGATCGACTCTCCCGGCGATGCCCGTTCAGGTTGCCATTGAAGGGACGGCATCTCCGCAAACCGTTTTTCTCCGCTCGTGACATGGACTGCAATTTCGCCGTCACTCGGTGTCTGCGCTGGCGCCGCTTCACCATGCCACAGGCTGGCGGCCATTCCCATTGCTGTGAACTTGACCAAGTCTCGCCGCGTAGGCTCGTCTTTCATTGCCAGTGCTCCTTCTTTCGGCGGTCGAGCCAGCCCGGCTGACGCTTCTTAATTGGGCACATCTTGATCCGCGCTCCCTTGTACCGGTTGCAGCCGCATCGCCTGGTAAACCTGTGCCAATCGCGCCTTCATTGCCCGCACTTTCAAAAACTCGTCCCTTTCGCGCTGTGCATCGTTCTCACGTCCGGCATTCCTGTACAACACAGAAAGGTGATAATGCACCACCGCATTGAACGGATCGAGTTGGGCGGCTCGCTCCAGCAGGGGCATCGCCTTCTCTGGCTGTTTCATTCCAATGAGTGCTTTTGCAAGACCGACCGCTGCATCGGCATCGTTGGGCTGCAGCTCCAGTGCGCGCGAATAGTGCGCTGCTGCTGCCTGCAGGTCAGAGTTGCGGGCCGCGATGATGCCAAGCCGGCACTCAGCCCTCTCGTCAAAAGGATCTTTTTTCAACGCAGTCCTGTAGTCGCGCTCGGCTTCCTCGCGGTCCGGTCGATCCATCGAGCCGCTCAGCGCTTCCGCTAGCTCGAAGCGCAGGCCCGGGATATTCGCGTCGATCTTCATCGCTTGACGAAATTGTGCGATGGCTTCGTCCGTGTTTCCCCGTCTCGCAGCCTCATGCGCCATCAACTGGTGCATGCGTGCGGAATCCGGAGCCAGCATCGCGACGCTCAGCATGCTCTCATCGGCCAGATCCGAATAGATGCGATGCGCGGTATACAGAACGTCAATGTCAGTCGGCCTCAATTGCCGTAATGTCGTCACCACTGCCGCCGCTTTGTCCAGCGCGCCTGCACCGTAATACATCTCGATCAGTTCCATTCCGGTCTGAACGCGAATTTTCTCTTCTCTAAGCTGCGGGAAGGCCTTCTCGAGATCCGTTTGTGCCTGCGCCGTTTGCCCGATGCGTCTTTCAGACATCCCAAGAAGTGCTTCGAGCTTCCAGAGCGCCGGCTGCTGATGAAGCGCGGCCCTGAGCTCCTGCGCCGCATCTTTATAGTTGCCCTGAAAGAAAAGCAGTACGCCCAGGTTGCCGCGCGCTTCCACATCGTTGGGCGAAAGCGCAACAATGGCCCGGAACTCTTGCACCGCCAGATCCGGTTTGTTGTCGTTCAGATATTGCTGCGCCAGTCGCTTGTGGGCCGCCAGCTGCTCATTTTCCGAACCAGCCCGGCCGAAAACCGGAATAGCGGCCAAAAGGACGAGCGCAATCGCGCAACAAATCGCCGACACTCTGACCATGGCGATTATTCTTTCAAACCCACGGGGGCGGGGAAGCGGCATCGCTCGCGTTCCGTAACTGCCGGTGCCGCCGCAGATTGACTAAAAAGACAAACGCGCGCCAAGCTGGATCTGCCGCGCGCCGTAGGTATTGTTGGTCGTACTGTAATCGCCCGTTGTGCTGCTAATGATCCCCGCACCGCCGGTTCCGACGGATTGATTCGGAAGCTCAAAATTCGGATGATTCAGCACGTTCTGCGCATCGATCCGGATCTGAAGCTCGCCCGTTTCACGCGGCAAGGCCAACTTGAAGTTCTTTCCCATGGAGAAGTCGACACCGATCAGACCGGGTCCGCGCAACGTGTTTCGCCCGACGTTGCCGAACGTACCTGCGGCCGGAATCGCCCATGCGGGGTTTGTACAGCCCGCCGGTTGCGTTGTCCCGTCCGGCATCAGCGTACACGCATTGAACCATTGCTGCAGTGTCGGATTCGAGACGTTCGGGTTGCCGATGACGTTCGGGTACCATTGGCCCGATAAAGCGCCACTGCTATTCGCGATGCCGATCAATGGGGTGAACGGCTTACCGGAGTCCAATACGAAGATCGTCGATGCCTGCCAGCCGCCTAGAACCGCATCGAGCACCCCGCCGCGGTTCATAAATGTTCGGCCCTTCCCGAACGGCACCTGATACACAACATCACCCTTGAACATGTGCCGGATGTCAAAATTCGAGGGGCCGTAATTCAACCTCGGATTGTAGGCGTCTTGTGCATTTTGACCGCCGTCCCGGCTTCCCCAGCCCGATGAATCTTGTTCATCCAG
>JAFARV010000280.1 GCA_019245255.1 Acidobacteriaceae bacterium
TCTCTGGCCGGGCAGAAACGAGGTTCTCGACTTAGGGACGCTATCAGGTGACTACGCGAGTCTCGCGTTGGGCATCAACGACCAGGGGCTTGTCGTAGGTGCCTCGTTGGACACTAACTTCAATCCACGCGCCTATATATGGCATCGCAGAGTCATGACCGACCTGAATACGCTGCTCAGAGACAATGCCGGTCTCTATCTTCTTCTGACGGAATCCATCAATAACCGCGGAGAGATCGTTGGCTTCGGCGCCACAAACGCGGGCGACGTTCACGGCTTTCTGGCCGTTCCCATCGATGAAGATGGCGATTTCGATAGAAATTCGAACAGATACGCCGAGTATCCACGGCCGGTACTGTCCGATTCGGCTCGCGAACGCTTGCGCCAGATCGTCGCCAACTTACATCGCGGTTTATAACGCGGATACGCGATCGAAGAATGGAGGGAACACTGGAACACTGTTCCCTCCGCAAACTAGGCGCGCGCTTGGCTCACAATCCCGTTCTCAGCAATATGCAGCCGCTCGAAAATGGCAGTCACTTCTGAGAATGCAGGTTGGCGGACGGGAACGCGCTGGATTCTTGCACGAACGTATTTGGTGCGGATGAGAGGACTTGAACCTCCACAAGATTGCTCTTACTAGAACCTGAATCTAGCGCGTCTGCCAATTCCGCCACATCCGCTCGATGCGTAGGACGAAAACTATTGTGACACACGCCGCGTGTAGGAATTTTCCGGCGAAACAGTAAAGAGTAGAAATTTCCGGTACATTGGTTATATGGCGATTCCCGCCAACACGCGTCCTTCCTTGTTCGGCTCGGACTAGCCCCGTCGCGTTCGCGGCCCCTCCACTTTTAAATCCGTTTTTTGAGGTAATTTATGAGCTCGCAGACCATTGCGCATCCGCTCCTGCCGAACCTCGTCACGACGCTGCCGGGACCCAAGGCACGAGAAATTATACACCGCGATACGGCCGTCATTTCGCCCTCGTACACCAGGTGTTACCCGCTTGTAATGAAGCGTGGAGAGGGCGCCATTGTTGAGGATGTCGACGGCAACAGGTTTCTCGATTTCAACGCCGGTATTGCCGTCGTGGCAGCCGGACACTCGCATCCGCGCGTAGTGCAAGCCATTCAAGAGCAGGCTGCCGAGTTCGTCCACATGTCCGGCACCGATTTTTATTACGAGAATATGGTGCGCCTGGCGGAAAAGCTCGCCGCACTTGTTCCGGGCGACTCTCCGAAGCGCGTTTACTTCGGGAACTCCGGTACCGAAGCTGTCGAGGCAGCCCTCAAATTGGCTCGCTACCACAGTCGACGTGATAAGTTCATCGCCTTCTTTGGAGGCTTCCATGGCCGCACAATGGGCTCGCTTTCCCTCACAGGTAGTAAAGTGACGCAGCGGCGCGGCTTCGGCCCCATGCTGCCCGTCCACCATATCCCGTACGCGTACTGTTATCGATGCCCGTACGGCAAAGAGCCCGGCACGTGCGACGTCGATTGCGTGAAGGTGATCGAAGATCAGCTCTTCAAAACGATTCTTCCCGCCGAGGAAGTTGCCGCAATCGTTGTGGAACCTGTGCAGGGCGAGGGTGGGTATCTTGTACCGCCGCCCAAATTTCATCAGGAACTCCGTCGAATTGCAGACAAATACGGCATTTTGTTGATCCATGACGAAGTGCAGTCCGGAATGGGCCGTACCGGGCGGATGTTTGCGTCCGAGCACTTCGGCGTAGCGCCCGACATCGTGACCATCGCGAAAGGCATCGCGAGCGGAATGCCCCTGTCGGCCACTGTTGCCCGCGCCGAGGTGATGAATTGGACTCCGGGCGCGCATGCTTCCACTTTTGGCGGAAATCCCGTTTCGATCGCCGCCTCTCTGACCACCATTGAGCTGCTTGAAGATGAACTGATCGAGAACGCAGCTCGGATCGGAAGATACATGATGGAGCGCATGTCTGATTGGACGCAGCGTTTCCGCTACGTGGGTGATGTCCGCGGGTTAGGTCTCATGATCGGTGTCGAGATTGTCCGCGACCAGGCCACCAAAGAACGTGCGCCGGAGCTGCGAGACCGCGTCGAGACGATGGCATTCGAACGCGGGCTGTTGATCCTCGGAGCCGGTCAGAACAGTCTGCGTTTGTGTCCGCCGCTCGTGATTACGAGGGAACAGGCGGATTTCGCGATCGAAACTTTAGAGGAATGCCTGAGGCTATGTGAGGCACGAGCCTCAGCCTGAAGCGCGTTCTGCCTCCCGTAATAACTCGCAGAGGGCGAGAGTCGCGTCCGATCCCCGCTTGGCTAAACTGGAACGATGTTTGCAGGCGGTCCGGCCGCGTTGTCGGCACTTCCCGTGCTGGATGTCGGTTGCGGGATTAACAAGCATCCCGGTTCAATCGGGCTCGATCGCAACACCAACACGAACGCCGATGTTATAGCCGATCTCGATCGTTTCCCCTACCCGTTTCGGGACTGCTCTTTCCGGGAAGTTCGCGCCGTTCATGTGATCGAGCATGTCGCGGACGTCATCCGGACCATGGAAGAATTCCATCGCCTGCTCGCTCCCGGCGGACAGGCCTTCATCGTCACGCCGCATTACACGGACTTCAGCTCGTTTTGCGATCCCACCCATCGTTGGCATTTGAACAGCTTTTCCCTGCGGTATTTTGGACCCGATGACGGCGGGTTCGGATATTACTCCGGCGTTCGTTTTCGTGAGATTTCGACTCACGTCAAGTTACTTGCTTTCTGGAAGTATCTCGGATTCGAACTCCTTGTCAACGCGTCGCGACGCTTCCGGCGCTTCTGGGAGTTCTATCTCTGCTACATCGTTCGGGGCAAGGTCATCGAATGGCAACTGCAAGCAGCCAAAGAAACGGCGTGTTCGTCAGTCCGAAACGACTGATATGGAAGCTGACTGACGTAGCACGACAGTTCCGTCAAGCTCACACATTGAATCCTGACGCTGCTATCGGCAAGAAAGGCGAGGACCTGGCTCATCGCTACCTTCAAAGCGCGGGATTCAAGATTCTCGCGAGAAACTATCGTCCGGCCGGTGGCGATGCCGAAGTCGACATCGTCGCTCGAGATGGCAACACCACAGTTTTCGTGGAGGTTAAGGCCCGCAGATCAGATCAATTCGGGTTGCCCGACCGGGCGATTGGGGACGATAAACAAAAGCGCATTTTTCGCGCCGCGCGAAGATACGCATCCCGTGCAGGAATCGATTGGAGTCAGGTTCGGTTCGATACCGTGTCGATTGTGTTTAGCAGTCCCCCGAGTATCGTGCACCAACAGGACGCCTTCTTCGAAGGCCGCGCCAATTAGCGGATTTGGTTCGAAGCGCCGCCGGACATGCGGCCGTCAGAACACCTGAATTACTGATTCCTAGGCGGAGCCTGTTCTTTTGCCAGCCGCACGCGCGCGGTATCCAGCTTCCTCTGAACTTTTGCGACCTCTTCGGGCTCAACTTCAGCGGGCGCGCTCGTGTTCCAGGCTTTTAACGACGTCTGCCATTGGTCGATCGCGTCTTTCAGCTTCCCCTCCTTCAGATACACGTCGCCCAGGTGATCATGAATGGTCGGGTCTGTGGCCGCGATCTGCAAAGAATGCTTCAACTCAGTCTCGGCGTCACCCAGCTTGTTCAGCCGATAGTAAACCCAGCCGAGGCTATCGAGGAAAGCGTAGTTATTGGGATCTAACTGGACGGCGCGCTGAATCAGGTCCTGGGCTTCCTGCAAACGAACGCCTTGATCGGCGAGCATGTAGCCAAGATAGTTCAATGCCGACGCATTATTAGGATCGGCATCCAAGACCTGCCGGAACTCCTTCTCAGCCTGGTCGTATTTCTTCTCCCGCTCATACATCGATCCGCGCATAAACGCAATCTGTGTTTTATCGTCCTGCGTGGTCGCAAGCTTGTCGCTTTGATCTAGAGCCTTCCCCATCTCCGGGTAGTTCTTGGCGCTCGAGTAGCGCTCGGCGATGGCAAGCCAGATCTCCTTGTCATCCTTGCCGTCGAGCAGCTTTCTCAGCTCCGCGATCGCTTGATCAGTCTTGCCCTGATCTCCCAGAACCTCAGAGCGAACCTCACCCAACAGGCGGTCTGAAGGGTATTTTCGCGAGGCCGCATCGCTCTCCTGCTGGGCTTTTGCGAAATCCTTGGCGGCGCGATAGGTCTCAATGATCTGAGCTTCGGCACGTGGGTCCGCCTCCGGGTTCAACGCAGCGATCTGCCGGAACGTTTCAACCGCCTGATCGTATTGCTGATTTGCGCTGTATAGAACTCCGAGGCGATCCAGCATTTCAGCTCGAGTCGCGCGTTCGCTCGATGTAGTTGTCCGCTTCGCCGTGGAATCGATGATGCCTTTTAAAGTCGTAATCGCCTCAGGCAGCTTGTTCTGATCTTGAAGAAGCAGCACCTCGTTGTAGCGGATATCCAAATTTTCAGGATCGAGTTGCTTCGCTTTCGCAATCGCATTGCCAGCTTCGGTGAACTTCTTCTGTTGGCGATAGATCTGCGCCATGCCAATGTACGGTTCGGGATCCTGAGGGCTTGCCTGCGCCATATCCGAAAACGTCTGGAGCGCCTCGTCATACCGCCCGGCAAGCGCCTGAGACTGCGCCAGCGGACCTTTCAGCTCAGTCCGTGACGGATCGAGGTCGAGCGCCTTCTTATAGGTGTCTGCAGCCAGTCCATACTGACGCATCTGCTCGTATGCGTTCGCTAAAGCAACCAGCGTCCGGCTGGAAGGGCTTTTCTTGTTCAGCTTTTCGAGCAGGTCCGATCCGGCCTTCGGATCACCGCGGTCCGAGTAAACCGTCGCAAGGCCAGTTACTGCATCCTCGTTATCGGGGTCAGTTGTAAGCACCTTTTTGAACGCCGCTTCAGCCTCCACCGAGTTACCGACGAGCTTCTCGAGCCGGCCGAGCATCAGCAGGCTCTCGGTGTCGCTCGGATCCTTATCGGTGACCAGCTTGTATTGCTCAATGGCGCGCTTTGCCATCGCCTCATCGACCCGATTCGCCTGATCTCCCAGTTCCTGAGTGTAGATGTGGGCCAGAACGCGGCGGGCATTCAGATCGTCGGGATTCGCTTTCAGAGCCGACTGGGCTTCC
>JAFARV010000315.1 GCA_019245255.1 Acidobacteriaceae bacterium
TCGTTCGGCAGAGGCTTTAGATCTCACCTTCACCTATTGCCTATATCGGCGGGGCCCGTGAAAACCTTTAGGGCGTGATTAATCTAATCTGGCGGGTTTCAGGCTTGGGGACAGCAACTGGATGATTCCCAGCGCCGCCAAGTAGGCAATGCAGGCCATCAGGAATAGAGGGATGTAGCTGTTCGTAGCTGCGACGATACGCCCGGTTGCGAGTTGGAAGAGGGCTCCGCCAAGCGCGCCGATCATTCCTCCGAAACCCACCACGGTCGCAACAGCACTCTTGGGAAACGTGTCCGAGGTGATCGTATACAGGTTTGCCGACCAGCCCTGATGCGCCGCCGCGGCGATCCCGACCAGCAGCACGACCATCCAGAGACTTTGTGTGTACGGGGCATAGATAATCGGGACCACCGGGAGAGCGCAACTGAGAAGCGCAAACTTTCGGGAGGCGTTCGCCGAAAAACCGCGTTTGGCGAAAAGGGCCGATAACCAACCGCCAAGGACACTTCCCGCACATGAGATAGTGTAAACCGCGATTATAGGTGTGCGGCTCTGGGACAAATTCAGGTGAAAAGTCCCTTGCAAGTACCGGGGCAGCCAAAACAGGTAGAACCACCAGATCGGATCCGTCAGGAACTTGCCGATCGCAAACGCCCACGCCTCTTTCCTCGGCAGGATGCGCATTAGCGGAACGCTTCCGGTGCGCTCGCCCGGGTCGCTTTGAATGTGGGCCAATTCGGCTGGACTCACGCCCTGATGCTCGTGCGGCTTTGCATACATTACCAGCCAGAAAGCGAGCCAGATGAACCCAAGCGCCCCTGTGCCAACGAATGCGCCGCGCCATCCGAGCTCGGCGGTCAAAAACGGAACCACTATCGGAACCACGATGTTCCCGACATTCGCACCCGAGTTGAACGTGCCCGTTGCGAACGCCCGTTCCTTGCGAGGAAACCATTCGGCGATGGTTTTGATGCAGGCGGGAAAGTTCGCCGCCTCACCGAGTCCCAGGATGAACATTGCGATGGCAAAAGTCTCGACGGAGTAAGCGACGGCTGGTAGCATCGCGGCAACACTCCAGAGTGTGATGGCAAAAGCAAAACCTTTGCGCGTTCCCAAGCGATCGGTCAGGCGGCCGGCCGTCGCCAGCCCAATGGCATAAGCAATTTGAAACGCAGTTGTTATGTAGCTGTACTGAATGCTGTTCCAGCCGATTTCCTTCTCGAGGAACTTCTCGAGATAGCCAATGACGCCGCGATCAATATAGGCGATCACGGTGGCAAAGAAGAGAAGAGCGCAAATCCGCCAGCGATAGCCCACACGCGGCAAGCCTATCGCGGAGCTGGGTTCAGAGGCGGCGTCGTACATCGGTTCGCAGCTAACATATCAGCTACCAGGCTCCGGCCGCTTCTCATCGCCCCATGGTGATCCGTCTGCTCAGATGGAACCCGCAGATTCCAAAGCAGAAGGGGAGAATCTGAGTTCGCGTGGGAAAATGACCCTGTGCTTGAAGTCGTTCGCTCCAACGCATCCGCGGCGCACGCGAGGGTGGTTATCTTCGACTTTGACGGGACACTCTCGTTGATCCGATCAGGGTGGAGAGATGTAATGATTCCGATGTGTGTCGAGCAGCTCAAGACCGCCGATACAACGGAATCCGAAGAGCAGTTGCGGGCTGTAGCCGAGGAATTCGTTTGGCGGCTTACCGGGAAAGAGACGATTTACCAGATGATGGCGCTCGCCGAGGCGATACGAGAGCGAGGCGGACAGCCGCTTGAGCCACTCGCGTACAAGAAAATGTATCTCGACCGCCTCTGGCTCAGAATCGAAAGTCGGATAGAAGCGCTTCGGTCTCGCCGCGTTTCGCCCGACAGGTACCTGGTGCCCGGCGCTCGTGGGGTGCTGGAGGAGCTGTCGAGCCGTGGCATGCAGCTATATCTCGCGAGCGGAACCGACGACGCGGACGTTAAAAACGAAGCCGAGCTGCTGGACCTGGCCCGCTATTTCGACGGTCGCATCTTCGGCGCGCAGGACGATCTCACGAGCTTTTCCAAAGCCCTTCTGGTAAAAAGGATTCTTTCGGAGGCGGAATTCCGGCCCGAGGAACTGCTTGTGTTTGGTGACGGCTACGTGGAAATTGAGGAGGTGAAGAAAGCCGGTGGCACAGCCGTCGGTGTGGCGTCTGCCGAACCTGAATGCCTTCAGGCAGATTCCTGGAAACGGGAACGTCTGATCAAGGTCGGCGCAGACTTTATCCTGCCCAACTTTGTGGGCTTCGAGTTTCGACAGATCGGCGCTTTCCGCCAGCAATGGTACGGCGAGAGCCTAGCGTAAACCCCAGTATCAAGTAAAACTACGTAGTGATACGACTAGTACGATTGGCATCCTAAGCGCGAGAGGTAAACAGGTGTTGGACACAACAGCCACTGCAGAATCCGGAAACCCCCTTCCGAAACTCCTCCTCGGAGACGACCATCAGCTTATCCTCGATGCCCTCGGCGCCATGATGAAAAATGAGTTTGACGTACTGGCGGTCGACAGCAGTCAAGCTTTTGTTGCCGCGGTCGATAGCTTCAAGCCCGATGTAGCAATCCTGGACGTCAGTATGCCTGGCGCGGACGGTTTTATCACTGCGCGAAAGGTACTCGACATACAGCCCGAACTGCCGATTGTTTTTCTGTCCATGTACTCCGATGCGAGTTATATCGATCAGGCCGCGCAAGTGGGCGCAAAGGCATACCTGTCAAAGAAAATGCCTGCGCAAGAGCTTATCGCAGCGATTAAGACGGTACTCGAAGGGGGCACCCTACTGACTCCGGCCCAGAGGGAAGGCTCGATCCGGACCCCTCCCGGTAAGGGAGAATTGACTGCACGCCAGCGCGAGGTCTTGAGGCTGATCGCGCTCGGTTGCAGCGCCAAAGACATCGCGAACCAGTTGAATATATCCGTGAGAACCGCCGAGTTCCACAGAGCCGCCATCATGCAGCGCCTGGGCTTGCATTCGACCGCACAGATGACTCGTTACGCAATCGCCAACAACATAGCGTAAGGATTCGGCCCGCTAAACTTGGGAAGCTACTGAATATAATTGTTCGCGGGTCGCTGGGAGACCGCGCTTTCCGGGCTGCAATCCGATAGCTGCCGAAACAGGATTGCACGCTCGATCTTAGCGTTGTAATCTATCGCGAGTGCCTCAAAAGAGGCGAGTGCTTCCCGGCGCGTGCGGAACACGCAGTGCTCCCATTCGCCGTCCAATTCAACTCCTAAAACCCAGTTAGTCACGAGTGTAATGCTCCTGCGCCGCGGATCACTGTGATCGCCGCATAATGATTCCTGACGAGTCTACTCAGGCAAGTGCCCGCCGGTGTTCTCCATTGTCGTCAGAACAAGAAGTGTGTAAAAGTCGCAATTGTCCCAGAAAAAGAGAGACAAAACTACGGATGTCTTCCGAGGGTAACCGCGTTCATCGATGAAAATCAAATCGCTGGAGGCCTCAAATGACAAGAGTTCGATTGAGTACAACCATTACTTCGATGGCGCTGGGCTGCGGATTGTGTGTTTTCTCCTCGTTAATTTACGGGCAGGGTAACAGCAACACGAAGATGGACTCCGGCAGTACCAAAATGATGAAATCATCGGATACCAAGTTTGCAACCGGAGCAGCGCAAGGTGGAATGGCGGAAGTACAACTGGGGCAGTTGGCGGTTCAAAAAGCCGATAACGCGGACGTTAAAGCCTTCGGCCAACACATGGTAGACGACCACACGAAAGCGAACGATGAACTGAAGGGTGTAGCCGAGAAAGAGGGCCTCACGCTCCCGGCCTCGTTGAAT
Source organism: Acidobacteriaceae bacterium (assembly GCA_019245255.1). Lineage (GTDB taxonomy): Bacteria > Acidobacteriota > Terriglobia > Bryobacterales > Bryobacteraceae > Bog-105. The sequence continues at coordinate 3,831 of JAFARV010000315.1, forward strand.
GCTAAGGATCAGGCGCTCATGAGTAAGCTGCAAAACCTCTCAGGAGGTGCGTTTGACAAAGCATATATCAAGGCTATGGTCAAAGATCACGAAGAGGACGTGAAAGAGTTTCAAAAAGAAGCGAACAACGGTAAGGATCCGCAGCTTAAAGATTTCGCTTCGAAGACACTGCCGACTCTCCAAAGCCATCTCGACATGGCCAAATCGACCGACGCGAAAGTGAAATAGCCCGGCACGAGAGGCAGCAATGAAATACAGAGTGGTTTTCCGCGAGCGGTCCGATGAGACTGGCGAGCGTGCGGATAATCCCCCCAGTTTTCTCGAGCCCGAGTTGGAAGACGGCATGGTCGTGGACGCACGCTTCGTTGGGCGGCTCGAGCCCCAGGCTCAGCATTCGTCCGATCTCATCCAGGAAGACGACGGGTTTCTAAGTCTTTCGGGCGAGATCTGGGAATACGACGTCGCCGACGGCAGAGATAAAGATTTTATCGAGGCTCTGCAGAACTCTGGGATGGTAATGGAGTTCGAGCCCCTCGAAACAGGGGACGAACTCGGCATTTCATAAAAATCAGGGATCGATGGGCACGCGTATTTGATGACGTTTTTGCCCGGTGGTTTACGCTTCGATCATGGCGCGAACGCTGGCCATCGATATCGGGGGTACGAAATTTTCCGTTGCAGGATTTAACGGCGGCGAGCTGTCACTCGTCCAAACAGAAGCGACGGACCGCAGTGGCGGACCGCGGCGGATGGTCGATCAGATTCAGCGAATCTGCCAAACATGGCGCTGCGATTTACGCTTCGTACCCGACCGCTGCGCCATCGGCTTTGGTGGGCCGGTCGATTTTCCTTCCCAGACTGTAACCATGTCGACTCACGTTTCGGGGTGGGCACGGTTTCCGCTCGTAGACGAGATCCGGAGGATTGTAGCGGCGCCCGTGGTCATGGATAATGACGCAAATGTTGGTGCTCTGGGCGAGCGCTTCTTCGGAGCGGGCCGTGACTGCGATCCGCTCTTTTATGTGACACTCTCAACCGGGATTGGTGGAGGAGCCGTGATCGATGGGAAGGTCTACCGGGGAGCGGACTCGTTTGCGGGGGAACTGGGACATGTGACGGTTGAGCCTGACGGGCCGGAGTGCCTATGCGGCTTTTATGGGTGCCTGGAGCGCATGTGCTGCGGGCTGTGGTTAGAGCGCGACTATGGCCGGTCGGCGAAAGAGCTTCTGACCGACCCCGGTTTTGTGCGCCGCTATGTCGTACCCCTGGCGAGGGGACTGAAAGCCGTTATCATGATATTGAATCCCGCCCGTGTCGTGATCGGCGGTGGGATCAGCAAGGCTGGGGAAGCTTTGTTCGGGCCCCTTCGTGAGGAGCTGAACCGCCAGATCACTTCGTGGTCGCATGCGCGCCGCGACATCCTCCCTGCCCAGTTAGGCGACCAAAGCGTTCTGTACGGAGCGCTGGCGCTTGCGGACCAGTACCTGTGAGATTCCTCCGACTCCCGGCCGATCGCAGCTCCTGGATGCGATGGGATCGCCGACCACTTCATGGAAGTTTAATCAGCGCTAACCAATTTTGATAGCAAATCGACTGGCCCTCAACAGCGTCATATCGGCAGGATTACTAGCCTGGAGGAAAGGCCTATGACATTTTCAAGAAGACATTTCGCGACAGCATTTATGGGCGCGAGCGTCACTGCCGCGCTATCTGGAGTTGCAGGCGCGGCGCCGCGCTGGGATCATGACCGCGACTATCCGGAAGTCCGTGAGCTGGTGGACCGCACCCAAAGTGATCTTCGAACCGCTGTCGATCTGGAACACGGTGGTAAGCAGGCCGACAGATACCGGAATGCGCAGGATCACCTGTCCGATTTCGATCGAAGCCTATCGAAGGGTCATTTCGATAAGGACCGGCTGGATAAGGCAATTGGTGACTTACAACACCTGCTGGACCACAATACGTTGCAGGCGAGCACCCGGGAGGCTTTGCGGCGGGACCTCGAGGACCTGAGAGTCGCGCGGGATCATCACGACCATTGATGGAAGTGCGGGCCTGCCCCGCGCTTTACGATTTACCGTTTAACCCAAGCTCCTGCGCACGGGCCTTCATCGCTTCAACGCAGAAAGCAATGTGCTCGTCAAGGGGAACGCCGAGTTCCGCTGCCCCCTTAACGATGTCTTCGCGATTTACGGCTCTGGCGAAGGCCTTATCTTTCATCTTCCGTTTGACTGAGGAAACGTCTACCTCGCCGATACTCTTGCCCGGCTTGACATAAGCGCACGCAGTAAGAAATCCAGAGAGTTCGTCGCACGCGTAGAGCGTCTTTTCCATGAGGCTCAACCGCGGCACACCGGTGAAATCGGCGTGCGAAAGGATGGCGCGGCGAATCTCCTCCGGTACTCCGCGTTCGGCGAGTATGCCCTCGCCCTTTGTGGGGTGGTCCGGAAGTGCGGGATGAATCTCCCAATCGAAGTCGTGCAGCAGACCTGTAATTGCCCAGACCGTCGAATTCCCGTCGAACTTACCGGCGTAAGCAACCATGCAGGCTTCGACGGCCAGCATGTGCCGGCGCAGGCCCTCGTTCTCAACGAATTCGCAAACAATGTCCCAGGCTTGCTCTCGTGTCACGCCGAGTGCCTATACTTCTTCAATTTTTACGGCTTTGAGAGTATCGCCTTGCTTGACCGCATTGACGATGTCTTGCCCGGAGCGAACCTGCCCAAACACTGTGTGCTTCCCGTCCAGCCAATCGGTCACGACATGCGTGATAAAGAACTGGCTGCCATTGGTGTTCGGACCGGCGTTGGCCATGGAAAGCGATCCGACTTTGTGTTTGTGCGGATTGCCTTTAACCTCGTCTTCGAAGCGATAGCCCGGACCGCCTCGGCCCGTTCCAGTCGGATCGCCGCCTTGAACCATGAAATCCGCTATGACGCGATGGAAGGTGGTCCCGTCATAAAAGCCGTCCCGGGCGAGAAACACGAAATTGTTGACCGTCTTGGGAGCGTCCTTGGCGAACAGGTCAACAACAATCGCACCGCGTGAGGTTTCAAACGTCGCCGTGTAGCTTTTCGATGTATCGATTGTCATCGACGGCGGCGCCGAGTACTGTTTAGCCATGCCATCAGTGTACTGAGCGTCGCCTGGTGTCCGGTCAGCGAGGGCAGCTCAGTCCCGTATCACCCCGTAGCAAAGACGAAGCATCGCAAGTCAGAGCCTGCACCGTAGTCGTTCGGATATCGCCGCGCGAACCAAACGTCAATGAGACATCTTTCGTCATGTTCCCGGTGATCTTCGATCCGATGAGGGTGATAGCGCTTCCGTTATCGGCTTGGATTCCGAACCCGGTATTCTGGGTGCTGTTGATCGCGGCTTGGTGGATGACGGTCAGATTCGACCCGGTCAGTACACTGATGCCGTTCGCGCCGTTGCCGGAGACCGCTAACGTGGTCGTTCCAGGTGCACCTGAGAAAGCAGGCGTGTTGAACATCGTGAGCACGGAGGTTTCCTCCAGGTGAACGCCGTCCTGGCCGTTACCAGTTGACGTCACTGTGGCCGCGGCATCAAGGTCAAATCCGGCCTTGGAATCGACCGATATGCCATGGACGCCATTGCCGCTAGCCCCAATCGTCCCGCCGAACGCGACCATGTGCGCCCCGGAGACGATGGTCAGGCCAGTGGTGATATTGTCCTTGACGCTGATTGTTGTAGCCGCGTCGGCAATGAACGCTGCGGCACTGGTCCCAATCTGGATACCCAGCGTATTCCCGGCAACGGTCAGATTGGCGCTCTCAAACGTAATGCTCGAGCTTCCGTTGATGTTGAGTCCGAATACAGCGTTGTTTTGGCTGATATAGTCGCCGGCAACGATGAGGGCGGACGTCGCCTCAACGTCGATTCCATTTAGACCGTTGTGCGTTGCGGCCCCGCCGGAGAGCGTCGCCGAGGAACTGCTTTCGATCAGCACGCCGGTGCCACCGTTATCGTGTACCGTCGTATTTAGAAGAGTTAGCTGAGCCCCTGATTTACCCACGATCCCATTCTGGCCGTTCGACACATCCAGATTCTGAAGTGTCACCGCCGCCGGGCCCGAGATTGTAATCGCATCTTTGCTATCGCCGTTGATAGTTGCTCCGTCGCGTCCCATCAGCGTCAGATTCTTCTCTATCGTCAGTGGCCCCGTACAGGCGCCGCGGAACGCGATTGTGTCGCCACGGCGAGCGGAATCGATTGCGGATTGAAGTGACGCTGACCGATTGCAATTGAAGTGCAAGGTATCGGCTAGACAGGAAAGAGCAAAGCAGAGGCATGCAAAAGCAACAATGATAGATTTCATACGTTTTGGATTAAGCTGCTGACAGCAACTGCAATCGTGCCAGCTAAAGCACGCCCGGTCAAGAAGAATCCGGGCCCTCCCCGAAGCCGCCAGACCCTCAAACGATGCCGGCTCTCGACTCCTGTTGAAGTCCGCCGTCCACCAGTTCATACGGGTGGGTTCGTTCTCGAAAGAGTTTCGTTAGGTGTGCCGCCGGCGTCATTCCACCGGCACAGCCACAAGAAACCACTTACGGTTGTCGGCGCGGGAGGCTTTTCCGCGTTTCGCTACACTAGGGTATTTAAGTCTCTCCCAGCGCCGCCCCGGGCGCGCCGCGTCCGCTGTAACCGAAGCGAACAGCGGGACGTCAGGGGAGTTTCGCGCGGCACGAGAAAGGATTCGCTATTTGATGATTCAACACAGGCTCACCCGCCTGCGTATGCCGATGTGGTTCCGTGTTAGCTGCCCCATCTGCCTGCTGGTCATGCTGGCGGGCGGTTCCGCTGCGTCCGCTTATCAGACCGCGCAAGGCCAGCAAAATGGTTCGAATGCCGGGCAGCAGCAGAAGAATCAGCCTTCCACGCCCCCGCCCCAGCAGAACAAATCGCAGAATCCATTCGAGAACGTACCGGAGGGGCCGGAGAAGCCCACCGCCCCTCAGCCTAACCAACCCTCTGGAATACAGGAAGCTAAGCCGGTCGGTGTCGGCGACAACATCATCGAAGGTGTTGAGTTCATCGGCCAGCGCCGCGTTCCGCAGTCGACCATGCTCGGTCTCGTCCTTACAAAGAAAGGCGACGTCTACGACCCCGAGTCAATCCATCGGGATTTTGTCTCGCTGTGGAATACAGGACGCTTTGATGATTTGCGCGTGGAGCGTTTGCGCGGCCCGCAGGGCGGCATCATTCTGCGCTTCGTTGTCACGGAGCGCCGAATTGTCCACACCATCGATTACACCGGAAACAAGTCGATTAGTAAATCCGAGATTCTGGATCGTTTCAAAGATCGCAAGCTTTCGCTATCTCCGGAGTCGCAGTTCGATCCAGGGAAGGTGCAGCGCGCCAAGAATATCTTGCAGGAGTACGAGTCGGAGCGAGGTCATCAGTACGCAACGGTAACGCCCCAGATACGCCAGGTGCCGCCGAGCGGCGTCGATATCACCTTTGCGATCAATGAAGGACCGAAGGTGAAGGTCGGGCAGATCGACATCGAAGGAAACAAGGTTTTCAGCGATCGCGTGGTGATCCGTGCGATGAAGAATCTGAAGCCGATCGGGATTCCTCATTCAATTCTGTTTGAAAACCTCTTCGCGCGTACCTACGACGCGACCAAGCTCGATGAGGATTCCGAGCGCATTCGCCAGTTCTACCAATCGCGCGGGTATTTCATGGCGCGTGTGATCAACCATTCGGAAAAGGTGTATGACGTTGGCGGCAGAGGTATCAAGATCCCGTTGTTCCACCCCAACAAGCCCGGCAAACGAGTGGAGATAACCATGGTGATCAACGAGGGCGACAAATACACTCTGCGCAACTTCAATTTCGTTGGAATGAAGCTGTTCCGCACGCCCGATCTCATCGCCCGGCAGGTGTTCGGTATGGCGCCTGGCGACACCTTCTCCACTGAGAAGCTGCAAAAGGGCATCGACAATCTCAAGAAGCTCTATGGCAACTTCGGATATCTCGATTTTGTGCCTTCTCCCGATCCCGAGCCGGTGCCGGGCAAGAACCAGATCGATTTGACAATCGATGTGGATGAAGGGCACCAGTTCTTCGTCCGCCGCATCGATTTCCAGGGAAACACGACAACTCGTGACCGCATTATCCGGCGCGAACTGTTGATCGATGAAGGCGACCTCTACAGTGCGCAGCTATGGGATACCAGCATTTTGAAGCTGAATCAGTTGGGCTACTTCGAACCGCTGAAGGCCGAGGATGCGGCGACGATTACTCGCGATACCAAAACAAACACTGTCGACATCCTGCTGAAGGTGAAGGAGCGCGGGAAGAACTCCATTCAGTTAAACGGAGGCGTCTCGGGAATTTCAGGCAGCTTTATTGGATTCTCGTACTCAACGAACAACTTCCTCGGGCTCGGCGAAACGCTCAGTCTGAACAGCCAGCTCGGAACCCTGATCAGCAGCGTGAGTTTCGGCTTCACTGAGCCGTATCTCTTTGAAAAGCCCGTTCAGGCCGGGTTCACGGTCTTTTATCAACGCTACCGGTACAACCAGGGCCAGCAGGAATCGCTGATTTATGGGCAGAACCTGATCAACTATTTCAACCAGGTGGGTTCGTATGGCTGCCCGGCGGGACAAACCGGCTGTAACCTCCTGAACTACACGATGGATGGCCGCGGCTTCACCACTTTCGCCAGTTATCAGTTAAGGCGTAGCTTCGCACGGCTCGGACTCAGCTATTCGTGGAGCACGAATACGGTTCATCCGGCAACTACGTCCGCCACGAATTACTTCAATTACATCAATTTCGAAGGCCTCAACGGGAACGGCGCCAACCAGCTCTCGGGTATTCGGACGAGCATGATTAGCCCGACTTGGTCTTATAACACCGTCAACCATCCCATCATTCCAACCAAGGGCTTGCGCGCAAACATCTCGTTCGGCTTCGCGGGGAGTGTGCTCGGCGGGAACGTCAATACATTGCAGCCCGGCATCGATGTGGCATATTTCCGCCGCGGCATCTTCAAGGGCAACGTCATGGGCTTCCACTTTAACGGACGTGTAATCGCCGGATACGGCGGCAAGGGCGTGCCTCCGTACGCGCGCTTCTATATGGGCGGCGAGACGGATGTGCGCGGATTTGATATCTACACCATCAGTCCGTTCGGATTCATTCCGACCGAAGGCGTTATCACGCAATACCATCAGCTCCCTCCGGGCGGATCGTTGAGCACGGCCGTTCCCATTACAGACCCGCTAACCGGGCGGGCCCTGACCGTAACCGTGCCCAGTTATCAACTGGTGTTTCCCGGTGGCGATACTTACGGAGTCTTCAACTACGAGTACCGGATTCCGATCTTCGGTCCTGTAACACTGGCGCCGTTTGTTGATGTCGGAGTGGACAGGCTGAGCTTCCCGAATCAGCTGGCGTTAAATCCTGGCCGTGTCGCAACCTTGAATCAGGAGTTTGGGTCCGAGACATTTTTCAGCGACCGGGTAATCCTTGCCCCGGGCACGGAGAAACCGCGCGCTTCAGCAGGGTTGGAATTGCAGGTATTAATGCCAGTCGTCAATGCGCCGTTCCGCCTGTATTGGGCCTATAACCTGAGTTATCTCGATACCAATCTGTTCCCTCCGGTCGCATCGATACCGCTCTGGGTGGTCCCGAACGACACAACGCGTCAGATTGCCGCAGCAACCCTGGGGCAGGCCGTCCCATGGAATGAAAGGCGATCGTTGTTCCGGTTTTCCGTCGGGCGTACGTTTTAAGGCCGGGCAGCTTGCGCATTTTCACTCGACTTGTGTGACGATAGTAGAAAGCACAAAAAGAAGAAAGTAGGAAGTGTAGATGTTCATGAGAAGTACGTTACTGCCCGCTGTCGCTCTGTTTTTCTTGGCCGCCGGCGCCTCTGCGCAGGCGCCTGGTAAGGTGGGCGTCATCAGTGTGCAGGGCGCAATCGTCGGCACCAAGGACGGGCAGAAGGCATCGCAGGAGCTGGATCAGAAATTTGCGCCGAAGAAGAAGGATTTTGATGCGCGCAATGCTGAGGTCACTCAGCTCGAAGACCAGTTGCGCAAGGGCGGCACTCTGATGAGCGACGAAAAACGCACCCAGATGGAGCGCGATATCGACGAGAAAAAGCGCCGTCTGCAGCGTGATTTCCAGGACGCCAAGGATGAGCTCGACGGCGAGCAGCAACGAG
>JAFARV010000365.1 GCA_019245255.1 Acidobacteriaceae bacterium
TTGGCTTTCACTTCCTCCGGGTCCATCGCGCTCCCGCGAAAACGGATCTGGCCGAAATTAAACTGGGGTCCTTCCTGAATCTGAACATTCAATACGACGCCTTCGTTGGTCTTGGACGGTATGGCTTCAATCTTCGGGAAGCTCACGGCTACATACCCCTTGGCCGCGTAGACTCGCTTGATGGTGCCGTCCAGAATCTGCTTCACACGAGTGTCCGTCAAAGGTGCGCCAATCGCTACCGGGTTGACAGCTCGCAGAATGGTTCCCGAGTCGATGACTTGATTGCCCGTCACGGTCACCTGCGCGATATTAGGCGGCGGAGTGTTCGGGGAAAACAGCACCGATAGCTGTTTCGGATCGTCGTTTGAAACCGCGGCTTTTACCTTCACGGAACCGCCGTTCTTCTGAACGCACTCCTGCGCAGCTTCCGTGTAACGGCGTAGCACCCCTTCCGTTGCCGGAATCTCGTCGGAATACAGCGGTACACGTGTTTTCAGACACGCGGTCATCGTATCTGCCGATACCCCGAGCCGCTCAAAGCGCAGCGGATAAACCTCCGGGATCTCGCTAACATCGAAAGTAATGTCGTACGCCGGCGGGTTCCCGGGATTCCATCTGAAGTCGTCGTCAACTTTGTTGAAGAGCTCCGTGCTTTGCAGTTTCAAACGGGCCTGCTCAATAGCAGACGGGGTAATCCGCTCGCCGCGAACCAGGCCCGACTCCTTGACGATATCCGCGGAGGAATATCGTTGATTGCCCTTTACAGTGACCGAGTGCAGAACCCCCGGAGGCGGCTGTTTCTGAGACCCAACCTTCGCTACAGGCGTCTGGGCAGCACCAACAAACGCGCACGACCACACCAGTGCTGCGCAAGCAATCCGACGCATACTTCTAGTTCATCATACGCATGTACGGGCCGGAACGTTACCGCCAGCAAACGTCTTCCGGAACCGGAAGAACGCAAACGGCGTACTTCAAACTGATGATCATGCGAGCAGTGCGGATTTGCTCCCCGCTTGCCCTGTGCATCATAGCCGCTTTTGCGCAGCAGAACTCGAAAATTCCCGTATTCGGAACCACCGTGGTCGTCCCGTCCGGACTTCGCGGCCAGATCTATTTCATCCATCACGGCGCAAAACGCCTGCCCGATTTCTCACAGTTAAAGCCGCGTGGCGCCATCTACACGTCCGAACTGAACGTTCCCCCGCAGGATTTCCAGCTAGGTTTTCCAGGCATTTCCAAACGCAAAGAATGGTTCGCAATCGAATATGCGGGGAAGTTCTGGATCCGCGAGCCCGGTCCATATCGCTTTTCGCTCACATCCGACGATGGTTCACAGTTGTACATTGATGACCTCCTGGTGATTGACAATGACGGCGTGCACCCGCCCGAGACGCGGTTGGGAGATATCAATCTCAATACAGGAATTCATCGCATCCGGATCGCCTATTTCCAAGGTCCGAAATACCAGGTTGCATTGGTACTGGAAGTGGCCCCGCCCGGCGAGACGAACTTAAGAATTTTCAGTACCGACGAGTTCAAACCACCTCCGAATCCCGAGGATTGGCCTTCTTCAGCCCCCAGCAGCCCGTCGGCGCCGCAAAAGTAAGGTCTTCGCGTTCAGATTTTTCCCGAGGATAGATTCGGTCCTGAGGTACCGGAATAGGCAAGTACAATCCCGCTCGCTCACCTTTGGGTGCGCGATCCTTCGCCTCGGACGTCAGTACGTCCGGATCTTGAGATCAACCACTTTTGACTGGCAAGCTGGTCTCGTGCCGCACGGTAGCCCGAATTCAAACGGTGCGGCAATCGCAACAAAGAAAGGAGCCCACATGAAAGTCAAGAGCAACATCAATGCCGGCCGTTCGCATTGGGCAACTTAATCCCCTAAGTTCGCGGAGCACTGTTCGGTCTGCTAAAGACCTTGCAGTGCTCCCGGCCGACTCTCCATCTGGTACCTTCTCTCCAGGTGCATGTGTAGAAATATAAAACCCCTCTTTAACTTCGAACCGCCCACCACGCACGAAGAGATCGAAGCCGCGGCGCTGCAATTCGTCCGAAAGATCAGCGGATTCACCAAACCTTCGAAAGCAAACGAAGCCTGTTTCTCCACCGCTATCTCTGAGATTGCTGCCGCGTCGTCTCGGCTCCTTCATGCGCTCGAAACCCATGCATCACCGAAGAGCCGGGCCGAAGAAGCAGCCAAGGCCAGAGCTCGCGGTCAGCGCAGATTCGGAACCTGACTTTGCCGGAGCCTCGGTCATTGTAATCGCAATCGGCGCCCGCCGAAACGCAGTACCGGCGTAACCAACAACTTCGAGGCGGCCTCGCCGCATAGCGGCATGTACGCGTCGGTTACAAATTCTTTACACCGTTGCAACACCTGTCGCCGCGGGCTCCAGGGATCATGCGAAATAGGTAGGTAGGGAAAAATTAATGAACAAACACTCTATTCAGTTACTCACGCGACACTATTTGCTTGGCTTGGGGGCCGTCGCATTCCTCGGTATCCTCGCGCCCTCCGTATCAAGTGCGGCAGAAACCGCCTCCGCCACGATCTCTGCCACTTCACTTGGCGGAGGAGAAAACCAGTACACCCTAACCCTGAATGACACCGGAACCACCACCGTCGGGACCTTCTGGTTTGCCTGGGTTCCCGGCGATAACTTTATGCCGGCTACCCCCACCGCCATCACATCTCCAGCCGGCTGGCAAGAAACCGTAACCAGCGGTGGGCCCTCTGGAGGGTCTGCAATTCAATGGAAAGCCTCCAGCGCAGCGAGCGATGTCAATGCAGGCGGCACATTAGCGGGCTTTAGCTTCGAAAGCACGTTGACCCTTGCCCAACTGCAAGCCGCCTCAACCGGCACTCCCGCAGATCCCGTTGACACGACATTCATTTATAGCGGCGCACCCTTCTCCGACAACGGTTATCAGCTTACGCCAACTGTCGTTACAGGCCCGGGATCTGGCCCTACTCCCACTCCTGAACCCCGCGCGACAGGCCTTGCTGGAATTGGTCTCTGCCTGCTGACTCTTGGGGTTCGAAAGTTTCGTAGCTCGCGCGTTCGGGCATAACTTGCATCTGTCAAGCGGGCTCGGTTGAAAGCCGCTCCCGCTCTGCTTTGTCTTCTTGGTTGGGCACGCCGCATTTACTTCCGGCTCTCGCCACCATGCCACGAGAGCACGGGTCGAAGCGAATACCATGTGGCAGGTATTCGCCTTCGAAGATGTTCACCTCCGCGAACCCGGCTTCTCGGAAGTGCATCATTAGATCGTCCAGCGAGAACAGCCGCATTTCGAGGGTCTGCCCTGGGCCGCCGTGAAAGCAGAGGTTATCGAAGACTTGCAGCCTACCCTCTTTGGTTCGATTCACCAGAATGTAACTGTTGTGGAACTTGAAAGTCTCCCACTCGAATAGCTCGGGAAAATGCTCCTGAGTCTTTCCATCCAGTTTCCAAGGTACTGAGAAGATCACAAACCCTCCCGGTCGTAGTATCCGCTGTAGATTATTGAAGGCGAGCTGAATGGGAGGCGGAATAT
>JAFARV010000432.1 GCA_019245255.1 Acidobacteriaceae bacterium
GTCCCTGGGCACTTCGAAATCGGCTCGCGACAGGATCTACAGCAATTTCACGATTATCTAGCAGCGCTTCGCGACCAAATCTCAGCGCAAATTAAGGCGGGCGCTACGTGGGACCAGGCACGTCACAATCTACACATGGAAGCATTCTCCAGCTTTCGCCAATTTCCCAAGTTCCACGCCACCATTGAAGACAACGCGCAGGTGCTATATAACGAGCTGAAACAGCAAAAAGGAGGAGCTAACTGAGCTTGGCGCGACGGGTCGATCGATCTACAGTTTGGCTAGATCGCTTGTCACGCCGGGAAAGTCGTCCGGCAGATAGCAATCCGTTAGCGTGTGCGAGCTACGCCTGTCGGTCCCGAAGACGTGTATGGAAATGGTGCAAGCCGCTGTGGGGTTATCGAATCTGTGTAATGTGCTGCCGCCGGAGTCTATGTAAGTAACCTGCCCAGATCGGTGGTGTGTAACTCCGTTCGGCACGAAGCGAATGCTTCCGTCCGGGCGTTCCAGCCTCCGATAGCAGCTTTCCCGCAATTCACCTTCGTAAACACCGATAACAGACCAGAACCGAGTGTTATACACAGGGGTGGTCTGTCTGGCCTCCCATACCTGCGCCTCGATTGTGTACCGACCGTCGGGATCTTCAAACAACACGTGCCTGCGATACGACTGCGAACTGGATTCACGTTGTTCGTCCGTCAACTGATCTGGGGTCCGCAACAGTCTGGGAAGCCTGCGGGCGACACGGAGCGGCACGTCAGCTGGCGGAGTACCAGCCAGAATTTGATTCAGCTGTTCAACAAACTCCTGAAGGTTCAGTTCTTTTTTATGCGACGTGTCGGGTATTTCGACCTCTCCGTCCGAGGACGTCGATAAAAGGGCATCCATGATTCGCTTTCGCCCCAGTTCGATCTGCTCGATCATGAGCCGCGCTGCTGTTTCGCCATCACCGGTGCTTAGTGCTTCTACCAGAGGCCGATATCCTAGCATTTCGTCCGGAATTACACGAGAAATGCAAAGGTGAATAAGCCGCTCCACCTCATCATACAACTCCGAAAGGAGTTCGGCCAGCTTTTCATTTCCGGAAGCAGTGGCGAGAAGTAGATGGAGTTCGCGGTGCGCAGCAACGGCGGCTTCACGGGAGCGCTCGCCCGGAGTGTAGCGAACCTGGCACAGTGTATTGAGGCGGGCAAGCTGCTCGGTCGCCATATTTCCTGCAGCGAGTCGAGCAGCAGTCGGTTCCAACAATAGCCGAACCTGCGTGATGTCCTGGACGTCGCGAACGGTAACGGGCGTAATTACGTATCCGCGGCGGGGGATGGCGCGCAAAAATCCTGCCTGACATAACCCCAACAGCGCAGCGCGAATGGGCGCTTTGCCCATTGCATATTGCGCGGCCAGTTGTCCTTCCGTGACCTGCTTGCCCGGCTGCAAAATGCATCGAATAATATCCTGTTTAATTCGATCGAATGCAATTTTGCTGAGCTGTGGCTGGCCTGACTTGGGCTCATACGCTGATCTTTTCGCTATCTCGAGCAGCACCCACGGAGCAGTATCGCATATGTTTGGACTCTGACTGGAGCTATGCGCCCTGCGGCTGCGTTGCACGACTGCGCCTTTTCGTTTTGATATACAAAATCGAGATCAGGGCCAAAAAGGGTAGAAAGGCTGGAATGGTGTATTGTAGGCCATCGACATAGAAGGTGCCTAGTGCAATTGCCATCAGCGCTAAACCGCCCAATACGGTAGAGGCCGGAAAAAAAGGCAAGCGCATCGGAAGCGCCGCTACGCCCTGGGCTCCCAGCGCATGCCGGAAACGCAAGTGCGTGGTCAGAATTATCAACCAAACGAAGAACATACCGGCTACAGCGATGCCGTACAACATTAGGAATGCCTTTCCAGGAGCAAAGATAGCGAGTAGGATAGCGGCTGCCATACCAGCCGAAGAGACTGCCAAAGCTGGACCTGGAACACCATTTCGGTTCAGGCGACCGAGCGCCCCCGGCAGATACGAGCTGCGGGCAAGCGAGAAAAGCATTCGCGTGGTCAGATAGAGATCTGTATTTGAGCTGGACAATGCCGCCGTAATCACGACCAGATTCATCACAGTCGCGGCATAAGGAACACCCGCGGTCGCAAACGCCTGCACAAAAGGACTGCTGGTTAAGCCGTTCCCCGAAGCCTGGTTCCAGGGGCGAATGGCCAAGATGATGGTCATCGCCAGCCAATAGAAAAGAATCAATCGAAACACGATGGTGCGCATGGCTCGTGGAATCGACTTTTCCGGCTGCTTGGCTTCGCCGGCTGTTACTGCAACCACTTCGACGCCCATGTAGCTTGTAAGCGTGAGGCTGAGCGCGAGCCAGACTCCTTTCCACCCCATCGGAAAAAACCCGCCGTGTGTCACCAGATTTGAGAATCCTATACCGTGTGAGGGTCGGAACCCGATGATCAGTGTTAATCCAACCACGATGAACGCAATGATCGCCAACACTTTTATGAGCGCAAACCAGTACTCAAATTCTCCAAATCGGCCGACCTGCATGGTATTGATCGCGATAAGCCCAACGGAGACGGCAACGACCCAGACCCACTGCGGAATACTCGGAAACCAGAACGAGAAATAGATAGCGACAGCGGTGACTTCGGCGCCGATCGCGATGATCTGCACCACAGCATAAGTCGCCCGGACCGCAAAACCGCACCAGCTTCCGAGATATTTCTCGGCATACACACCGAATGACCCGGCAACAGGGTGCACTACGGCCATTTCGGCTAGGGCATACGCCACAATCATGGCGATAATCGCGCAAAAAACATGAGAGAGCAGCACTGCGGGTCCGGCTAGGCGGATAGTGACGCTGCTGCCGAGAAACAGGCCGACACCAATAGCGCCGCCGATCGCCAGCATGCTGAGCTGCCGCTGCGTGAGGTTGCGTTCTAGTGTTTCGCCTGAAGATGATAACGGGTCGACAGACCTGTGCTCAGGCATCCGAAGTTATGCTCGCAAGGACAGCGCCGAACCGAGCAATCTCGTCCTTCGTGTTGTAATGCACCAGGGAAGCACGAACCGCCCCTTCCGGACAAGGCAGGCCGAGCCGTCGCATGAGTCTGGGTGAATACATGTGTCCATCCCGAACTCCGATTCCCGCCGCCGCCATTGTGTCTGTCACTCTTTCCGGCGGAACTCCGGGCAAATTAAACAGAAATGTTGGAACTCGTTCGCTGAATCGATGCGGGTCTTGAATGCCGTAGATGTGGGCCCCTGAATCTCGCAAGACGCGCAGGAGATCGGAAGCAAGGATCTCCTCATAATTTCGGAGAGCCGCCATGGCGGCGACGAGGTTCGCGCGGCGCGATCCGTTCGCCGTGGTCTCGCCACCATCGCTTCCCAACTGCTCCAGATAACGCACCGCTGCATCCATGCCGGCAACATTCTCGTAGATAAAGGTTCCGGCTTCGATTTTCCCCGGAGGCTCATCGGGGATGAAATCTTCACGAAAAGTAGGCAGTTTGCGAAGCAACTCGTACCGGCCCCACATAAATCCCATGTGCGGTGAAAAGATCTTGTACCCGGAGCACACCAGGTAATCGCAGCCGAACGCTTGAACATCAATAATCCCGTGCGGAGCGTAATGCACGCAGTCCACGAACACTTCGCCGCCGTACCGGTGAACGACTTCGGAGACTTTCGCTATGTCCACGATCGAGCCAATCGCGTTCGATGCCACTGGAAGAGCGACGACGCGCGTCCGGGCGCTGAGGAGCGGCTCCAGATCCTCGACGTAGAGATTGCCGTCTTCCCGTATGCGCCACCAACGGAACGTCGCCCCCTCGCGCTCAAGGGCCAGCCATGCAGCGACATTCGCTTCATGGTCCATGTCTGTGACAACAATTTCGTTGCGCTGCTTTAGCGTCTGACTTATCGCCAAGCTCACGATGCGTATAAATGATGTCGCATTCATCCCAAACGCGATCTCGTCCGGATCATTGGCATTAAGCAAGATCGCAACGCTCTCTCGTGCTCGCGCAATGGAAGCATCCACTTCGCGGCTTTTCTGATACCGTCCGCCCCGCTGCACATTGCACTCGAGCAAATGATGATTTACGGCATCGAG
>JAFARV010000448.1 GCA_019245255.1 Acidobacteriaceae bacterium
GGCTCCGCACCGCAGACCTGCTTTTGAGGCTGCGTTGGAAGGCATCAATCGCCTCAAGAGAGAAGTCCCCATCTGGAAAAAGGAGTTCTTCAGCGACGGAGCGGTGTGGGTCGAAGGCGAGTGGGATGAGCGGCTGACGGCAGGTTCCGGCCGTTGAGCGTCACTGCCGTGCGCACGTTGGTCCTCTTACTCTGCGGGGCGGCGCTATCGGCAGCGCAATGGAAGCGCGCCGACGGCTCTCCGTCCGATGAGCCGACATTTTCCATTAAAGTCAACCTGGTTCGGATCCTGGTTTCGGTAAAGGACGCTACAGGCGCTCCGGTTACGAACCTTAATAAGGACGACTTCGAGGTCTCCGACAGCAGTGTGCCGCAGAAGATCTCGGTTTTCGAGCAAAACACCTCATTACCGCTATCGGTCGCGGTGATGATCGATACCAGCGGCAGCACTGCGATCGATCTTCACTACGAAACGGACTCGGTTTTGCGTTTTGTACCCACGCTTCTGAACGCCGGCAATTCAGACGACACGTTTGCGCTGTTCTCGTTCAACTGGCGGATCAACATGGATGTCGATTACTCGCGCAACCTGAAGCGGGCGGAGCGAGTGCTCAAAACGCTGCGGGGTGAAGGCGGCACGTCGATGTACGACGCCATTTATCTCGCCAGCCAAACGCTCGGCGGCCGCGAAGGCCGGCACGTCATGGTCATAGTTACGGACGGCGGCGACACGACGAGCTACAAGAAGTTCGACGACGCTCTTCAGGCTGCACAAGGGGCGGATGTAGTGCTTTATCCGATCATTGTCGTTCCGATTGAGAACGATGCCGGACGCAACCTGGGCGGAGAGCATGCGCTGGCAACACTTTCTGCAGCGACGGGCGGCCGTATCTTTTATCCCGGCGGCTACGAGAAGCTCGACAGCGCCTTTGCGGAGATCCTGAAGGATCTGCGGACGCAGTACCTGCTCGGATTCTATCCGCAGGGCGTTGTGGAACAGCCTCGGCGCTATCATCCGGTTTCGGTGAAAGTGCACGGCTCCCGATTGCGCATCGCGGCACGAAGCGGTTACTTCCAACCGTAGTTGAGACCGTTCGCGAACTGCTGGCTCGAACGACATCTGCCGGAGCCATGAGCGAAGCGATTGGTAGCGAGTTCGTGACCGCTATTTCCAACCCTGATTGTTACCGCAGCTTCGTGAACTGCTGGCTCGAACGACATTTGCCGGAGCCATGAGCGAAGCGATTGGTAGCGAGTTTTCGCTTCTAACCCGCAAAGCGAAAGTCACCCTTTTTGAGACTGTTCGTTGGGATAAACCACGGGCGCATTGTCGAGGAGAAACCCCGGGCTCATGCAAGATCGACCGGGCGGCTGGTGGACTTATTGCGACTGAAATCGAGGTTCATCCCGCGCAACGGCGCAAAGACCTCAACCAGACTCTTGCGCCCGGGCGGGCGTCCAGTGGCACGCGCGGGTTCAGCGAGCTTTTTAATCCATTCTTCAACGGAAAGGCCCTCGGCTGCAGCCTTTGCCTCAAGCGTGGTCGCCTGCTCCTCCGACAACTTGATGGTCAACGTCATAGCCCGCACCTCTGCTTATGATCGCAGCCTTTTGCCGCGATGGCGCGGCGGCGTCACGCAAGCCGAAAACGTGTGAGTAAGCCAACAACGGCGCCGTCTTCCCCGAGAAACACGCACTCGTCGTGATGCACAAAGCAACGCCTACTTTCTGGCTGTCCCGCCTACAGCGGTGTCCGTTGGAAATCGTCCGCCATTTCCTGGCCGATTCCACCAAAGCCCGAATTGATTTCGCTTGCCCGGCGCAGCGCCGCGTCTATGTGAGGAAGAATATTTTCGGGTCCGATGTGCTCCACAAAATCAGCCCTGCGTAGCAGCTCTGCCGGCTGATCGCGCGCTCCACACAACAGCAGTGTCCTGCCGGACTTTCGCAGTCGCTTTGCGAATACTTCCAGCGCGTGCAGCCCGGTCGCGTCGAGCGCGGTCATGTTGCGCAGCCGCACCACAACAACGGCGGGAAAGTGGTTCAGGTCGGTCGTTGCCTCCGCCAGCTTTTCGGTAGTTCCGAAGAGAAACGGGCCGTGAATACGCAGAATTGCCACATACCACGGGACCTCCTTGTCTTGCAAAATATGCGGCTGCCCGTCACGAATGTACTCTTTGGTGACGGGCGCGACAGTCGTTGTTTGTGAAATCCGATAGATGTACAGAAGTGCCGCGAGAATCATACCCACCTCGACCGCGACCGTGAGATCAGCCAGAACAGTCAGTGCAAACGTAACCACCCAGACTGAAATATCCGCCGCCGAAAGGCGTACGATGGTGCCGATTTCCCGCCACTCGCCCATGTTGTAGGCAACTACAAAAAGAACCGCGGAAAGCGTGGCGAGCGGAACATAGCGCGCGAGCGGTGCGGCAACCAGCACAATCGTCAACAGGGTTAGCGCGTGGACAACTCCGGCAATGGGGCTTTTGGCTCCGGCGCGGATGTTAGTAGCAGTGCGTGCAATGGCGCCTGTTGCCGGGATACCGCCGAACAAAGGTGAAGCAAAGTTCGCTACTCCCTGTGCGATCAATTCAACATTCGAATTGTGCTTTGTTCCAGCCATGCTGTCAGCGACGACAGCCGATAGAAGACTCTCAACAGCAGCCAGGAGAGCTACGGTGACCGCCGACGGAAACAGCAGCAGGATGTGTTCGGCTTTGAAGTCAGGAAGCGAAAGCTTGGGAAGTCCTGTCGGGATTCCGCCGAATTTACTTCCGATGGTCTCAACAGGAACCCCGAGCAACGCGACGAAAATCGTGCAGGCTAGCATCGCCACGATCGAGCCTGGAACGCGCTTGTTCACCCGAGGCAGGAAAATGATGATCGCTAGCGATGCGATAGAAAGAGCGAGAGCCGGCCAGCTTACCGTGTTTAAGTGCTCGACGAGAACCTTCATACGCGGAATGAATGCGCTGGGCACCGTTCCTGGCTTCAACCCGAGGAAGTCTTTGATTTGAGTCGACGCAATGAGAAGCGCAATGCCGTTAGTGAAGCCGATGGTAACGGGCCGCGGGATAAACTTAACCGCCGCGCCGAGGCGCGTTATGCCCATGAACACGAGCATCACCCCGGCCATCAGCGTCACGAGCGCGAGGCCGGAAGTGCCGAATTTCGTGACAATTCCTGCCACGATGACAACGAAAGCTCCGGTCGGACCCCCGATTTGCATTCGCGACCCGCCCAAAGCCGAGATCAGTGCGCCGGCAACAATGGCCGTGTACAGGCCGGCTTGCGGCGTAACACCTGACGCGATGCCGAAGGCCATCGCCAGCGGTAATGCGACCAGGCCGACGGTCAGTCCGGCCAGCAGGTCCGCACTAAAATCATGCCGGGAGTATGTGCGTAAGCTGCGCACCGACTCCGGCAGCCATTGTGTCGGAAAATTCATTTGCGGATCTTTTCGACTTTATCGATCGCTTTGAGCGTCGCGACCATTTCACTCATGTGGGCATGAAAGTAACGGCGCATGATGTCGAGAACCTCAATAATCAATGGATGACGCACGGAATAGAAAACCTGATTGCGCGTCTTGCGGTTGATAACGATGTTCTTGGCGCGAAGGACGGCTAGGTGTTGCGATGCGTTGGCCTGCTCAATGCCGAGCCGCTCGATCAGTGCGCCGGCAGACAACTCGCCATTTCGCAGCTGCTCAACGATCGCGATGCGGGTCGGGTGTGCGAGCGCCTGAAAGAACTCGGCCTTAAATTGGCGGAGCGAATCTTGCGTATTTATCACAACAATATTCGAAATCTCTTATATAGTAAATCATTTCGCCTGCTTTTCTCAACCGGGAGGAGTCGACCAGCAATTTGAGTGGAATTTGCGTTTCAGGACGGTGACAGTGACCTGTGAAATCATCAGTAACCACCCGATTATGTTAGGGCGCTCGAACGACATCTGCCGGAGATGGGATGAGAAGGCCGATCTCCCGGCGGGATGCGTTAAGCTCCCAATGGATACGCACTCGAAGTGCAAAGGGAGACCGGCTCATCCTGCTGCATCGGCTTTGGGTAACGGGTGAAGTGTACGAACCGTTGCTGCATAGCCAGGCGCCTGGAAAGCAAAGGGCGGCGGCTTAGATCAGATTTTTGGATGTTTG
>JAFARV010000887.1 GCA_019245255.1 Acidobacteriaceae bacterium
AGGGCGCGGCAATTGGAGCGGCGCCGGTTCCTGCCGGTCTCTTCAGACCGAACGAATCCGGCACAGCCGTGCATGTGTACCAGGAACCCGTCAATATCCAGCAGATCGCGGCTGTTGCTGTCACCGTCGAGCCGAGTCAGGGCTCGCTCGCTCCGACAACGCAGCCCTTCCTTGTTGTCCCCATCGCATAAATCAAAACACCATCTTCTGTTAACGGACTGAAGAACTTTACGCTCACAAATAATCCGGTTGGGTAGCGGGCTCTGAGCTGTGGGCTCACGTTCCCCGGTCATCGGCGCAGACGGCTCCCGTTCTTCTTTTTCTCTGTAGAAAATTGGTAGCTTGGTCGAAGCCCCGCGAAATGTGCTGTGTGCTTAACAAATCACTTGCCTCGCCAGATTGCGAGGAGAATAAAAAGGAAAGACCGAAGATCAACCATGCGAATGGACAGGGAATTGAGGAGGCCGCTCCGGCACTGGTTGCTCTCCTTGCTACGTCTAGGCCCTACAGCGACGCTGCTGGCCGTTCAAGCGTTCGGACAGCACCCCCTTACCTGGCCGGAGCTGAAAGCAAGGTTCGAAGCGACCAATCCCACTCTGAAAGCAGCTCAGGCTAACATCGCTGAATCCCGTGCCGAGGAAATCACGGCTTATCTTCGTCCTAACCCGGATTTCGGTTTGACTACAGATGGGTTTCAAATCAACCCGAATCAAGGCGTATGGCGGCCATTCGCCGGCGTTTTCGAAGTGCCAAGCATCAGCTACCTCCACGAACGGCAGCATAAGCGTGAACTCCGCCTTCAAAGTGCGAAGCAGACTACCGACGTCACCATCTCACAAACTGCGGATCAGGAACGTAGCCTAATCTTCAATTTGCGAAACGCCTTTGTGCAGGTGTTGCAGGCTAAATCCGTACTGGAGAATGCCAAAGATAATCTGGCGTACTGGGATCGCGAGCTTACAGTTAACCATGAGCGTTATAAAGCAGGCGATATAGCGGAGGTAGATTACGACCGCCTGGTGTTGCAGCGCGTGCAGTTTGAATCCGATTATCAAGCGGCTTTGGTGAACCTGCGAACGGCCAAAATCACGCTTTTGCAGTTACTAAATGATCGAACTTCGATCGAGCAATTCGATGTCACCGGTCCGTTCGACTTCTCACCTGAACTTAAGCCGCTTCAGACCTTCCGCACCCTTGCGCTGCAGTCGCGCCCGGATCTAAAAGCAGCAGTACAATCAGTGGACTTAGCGAAAACTAACTACCAACTCGCGGTCGCGAACGGATCCACTGACCCGACTTTCGGCGTTTGGTTCACCCATAATGCGTCGATTGCGAATCCCTTCGCCAACAACACGATGGGAGCGAGCATCAATATCCCCCTCCGTATCTTCGATCGCAACCAGGGCGAAAAGGCGCGCACGCGAATCGATATTTCACGTAACGAGCGGCTCCGGGATGCAGCCCAGGCGCAAGTCTTTAATGACGTCGATTCCGCTTATGTAACATTGGAGAGTACCCTGAATTTACTCCGTCCCTATAAGGAGCAATACTTAGCTCTGTCGCTCGCGGTTCGTGACAAGGTTGCCTTTGCTTATCAGCGCGGGGGAGCATCCCTGTTGGACTACCTGGACGCCGAAAAGGCCTTCCGGGACACTCGGTTAGCATACGTAAACCTGGTCGGCTCTTATCTGGTTGCGACGGCGCAAATGAATATGGCCGTGGGTACGGAGGTTTTCGAATGAACCGGTTAGTCGCAGGCCTGGCGGTCCTTTGCGGAGTCTTAGGCCTGCTGCTTGCAGGGTGCGGAACAAACATCAAAGCGCAACAGGACAAAGCGGATACCGGGCCGCATCCAGCCGTAGTCGAACCCGACATGGATGCCAATCATTTTAAGGTCGACCACCCGGAGGGCTTTCCATGTGCTACGGCGGCCTCATATGTGTCCTCCCCTGCGTTGAACGTCACCGGTGTAGTAAGTCCCGACGTGTCGCGCCAAGTGCCTGTCATTTCGCTCGCTTCTGGACGGATCATCGAAATCGATGCCCACTTAGGGGACAGAGTAACTAAGGGACAACTTCTGTTCAAAGTGAGAAGCGCCGATATCGCTCAGGCATATTCGGACTACCGCAAAGCTATCGCAAATGAGCAGCTTACGAAACTGCAGTTGGATCGCGCTGCGCTTCTGTTTGAGAAAGGAGCCGCTCCCCGGAGCGCTCTCGAGTTGGCTCAGAACGCTGAGGCCAATGCGCAAGTGGATATCGATACCGCGTCCGAACACCTGCACGTTCTCGGCGCCGACCCGCAGCATCCGTCCGGGATTGTACCCGTCTACGCCCCTGTCTCAGGAGTGATCACGGATCAGCAAATTACGACTGCAGCTGGAGTCCAGGCGCTCTCCTCTCCGAACCCCTTCACCATTTCAGATGTGTCACACGTCTGGATCATCTGCGACGTGTATGAAAACGATCTGGCCCAGATTCACCTTGGGGATTATGCCGATGTTCGTTTGAACGCCTATCCCAATATGCTCCTGAAGGGACAGATTAGTAATATCGGCGAGATACTTGATCCCAACATCCGCACTGCCAAAGTTCGCTTGCAGGTAGCTAATAACGGCTTGATGCGGCTTGGAATGTTTGTAACCGCTACCTTCCATGGCTTACGAAAGGAAACTCATGTTATGGTACCCGCGACAGCGATTCTGCATTTACGCGATCGCGATTGGGTTTACACTCCCGCCGGGTCAGGTGTGTTTCAGCGCCTTGAAGTCGTAGCCGGGAACACGCTTCCGGGAAATATGCAAGAAGTGGTTTCCGGGCTTCAGCCAGGTACGAAAGTGGTTACTAACGCTCTCGTCCTGCAAAATACCGTGGAGCAGTAATGATCCGCCAAATCGTCGATTTTGCGCTCAATAACCGTCTCATCGTATTAGCGGTCGCTCTTCTGCTATTTGTATGGGGCGCCGTTTCGTTCCATCAGCTTCCCGTTGAAGCATACCCCGATGTTGCCGACAACTACGTCGAGATTATCACGCAATGGCCGGGGATCTCCGCGGAACAGATCGAGCAACAGGTCACGGTCCCTCTGGAAATCGGGATGAATGGCATCCCCCATTTAGTTCATCTTCGGTCGTTTTCCTTGTTCGGACTTTCAGATCTCAAACTGATCTTTGACGATGAATCGGCGAACGACTGGAATCGCGAGCGAACGTTGGAGCGGCTTTCGCAAGTTACTCTGCCGGCAGGCGTAATACCGCAGATGGGTACGGACTGGAGTCCCGTCGGGCAGATTTACTTCTTTACGCTCCACAGTACAAATCCGCAATACGATGCAATGGAATTAAAGTCGCTCGAGGATTGGGTCATCGAGAAGAACTTTAAAGCCGTCCCCAATGTCGTTGATGTAGCCAGTTTCGGAGGCCCGACGCGAGAATACCAGGTCGGTATCAATCCCGACAAACTGATCGACTACGGCCTGAGTATCTCACAAGTCGAACAGCAACTTACAAACAACAATGCAAACGCTGGCGGGAGTTTTATAGAAGCTGGTCTCCAGCAGATAAACGTGCGGTCCGTTGGTCTTGTCGACCGGGTACAGGACATACAGCGGACCGTGATTTTGACGAAAACCGGTACGCCGTTGCGAGTCCGGGACATAGCCACAGTTGCACAAGGGCCAAAAATCCGGCTTGGCCAGTTTGCACGGGCTATTCACAAGGAAGACGGAAAAATCATTGATAACGATGATGTCGTTTCCGGAATTGTCCTGCTAAGAAAGGACGCTGAGGCAGAAACGGCGTTAAATGGAATCCATGCAAAAGTGAAGGAGCTGAATGAGCGAATTCTGCCTCCCGGAGTC
>JAFARV010000704.1 GCA_019245255.1 Acidobacteriaceae bacterium
AGCCAATGCCAACGTTGCGCTGCCGCTTCTGATTTCCTCGAACGGATCGGCGATTCTGTGGAACACAGCCTCGCGCTCCTGGTTTGATGATCGCTTCCCTCCGGAGTTGAAGCTAACGGCCGACGCGGCGGATGCAATTGATTACTACTTCCTGTATGGGCCCGAGATGGACTCGATCATCCATCAATATCGCGATCTGACCGGGCATGCGCCTCTGTTTGGTAAATGGGCCTACGGGTACTTCCAATCAAAGGACCGCTATAGGTCCGCGCAAGAGTTGCTTGATGTAGCAGCCAAGTATCGCGCTGAGCACGTGCCTCTTGACACTGTAGTCCAGGATTGGTTTTGGTGGAAGTGCCAAGGGGATCCAGCGTACACGGATGCGTATTTGAAGCCGCACCCGGATGTGCCGGGGGCTCTGCGCCAGTTGCATGATGAGAACGTGCATTCCATCATCTCCGTGTGGGCGATGATGGATCCCAAGTCCGCCAACTACCAGGAGTTCGCGCAGCGCGGCTTTATCATTCCCGGCACGTACGACTACGACGCTACGAACCCTGGCGCTCGCGATGCGTATTGGAATATGCTGATGGGGCCGATCCTGACGCAGGGCTGGGATGGCTTCTGGCTGGACAGTTCGGAACCGGAAATTCTCAACGGCCGCAGCGATGCCGTGCTCTTCGACAAGAAGATCTTCATGGGCAATGGCGCGCGCTATACGAACGTTTTTCCGCTGTTGCACACCGGCGGCGTGTACGAGCACTGGCGTAAGAGCGGCAATGAGAAACGCGTTTTTATCCTGACGCGGTCCGCTTTTCTGGGTCAGCAACGAAACGCAACCACCGTGTGGTCGGGGGATATCTTTAGTACGTTTCCGGTGTTGGAGCGGCAGATTCCGGCGGGTTTGAATTTTGCGCTCTCCGGCATTCCGTACTGGACGACCGACATCGGCGGCTACGGCTGGCCTTCGTTTCGCGACACTCGCGACCCCGCTTATCAGGAGCTTTACGCACGATGGTACGAGTATGGGGTATTCTGCCCCATTTTCCGTGCGCACGGCCATCGCTCGAACGACACGAACGAAGTGTTTTCGTTTGGGTCAGTAACGCCGATTCTGATTCGCTACGACAAGCTGCGATATCGCTTGCTGCCCTACATCTACTCGCTCGCCTGGCGGGTCACGAATGAAGACTACACCATTCAACGCCCGCTGATCATGGACTGGCGCAACGATCCGAGAGTAGCGACTATTGGGGACCAGTTTATGTTCGGTCCGGCGATTCTGGTAAGTCCCGTCACGGAAGAGGGCGCGACGAGCCGTTCGATTTACCTGCCTGCTGCGGCCGCGTGGTACGACTTTTGGTCCGGTCACAAGCTGGATGCCGGGCGGCGCATCACGGCGGACGCCCCGCTGGACCGAATCCCGTTGTACGTTCGTGCAGGATCGATTCTGCCCCTTGCCCCTGAGGTCGAGTATGCGGAGCAGCGCACGAACCAGCCCATCGAATTGCGCGTCTATCGGGGAAACGACGGCAACTTCACTCTATACGATGACCAGGGCGATACCTACGCATACGAGAAGGGAGTGCACGCGACCATTCCGCTGCATTGGGATGACAAATCCGCGACCATGACAATCGGGGCGCGACAGGGCGAATATCCCGGCATGCCGCGCGAGCAGGAGTTTCGAATTGTGCTCGTGGATGGCTCAAAAGCCGGTGCGGCGAAACAGGTGCGGTATTCAGGACAAGAGTCGATCGTCCGATTCGATTAACGCACATCTGAGGTCGCGTAGTTAGAATTTAACTTGTATGAACATGAAGCAACGGATACCCGTGCAGTATGCTGTCCTCTTAGCGAGCCTACTTCTTGGCGCAACGGCGGCGCGGACTCAAACAGCTCCGTATCTTGATACCACGTTGCCGCCGGAACAAAGAGCTGCCGAACTAATCAAGCAGATGACACTCGAGGAAAAGGCCTCGCAGATGGTCAACCAAGCACGCGCGATTCCCCGGCTTCATGTTGCCGCTTATGACTGGTGGAGCGAGTCGCTGCATGGCGTTGCCCGCGATGGCACCACGGAGTTTCCGGAACCAATCGGTCTCGGCGCCACGTTCGACCCAGATGTAATCGGCAAGATGGCCGTAGTAATTAGCACGGAAGGCCGTGTCATGCATGCGCAGGCCGTCAGGGCGAATGGCGGATTCAGCAACATCTTCCAGGGCCTTGATTTCTGGGCTCCGAACATCAATATCTTTCGCGATCCGCGCTGGGGCCGTGGCCAGGAAACTTACGGCGAAGATCCTTTTCTTACGGCGCGCATGGGCGTCGCTTTTGTCAAGGGCATGCAGGGCGACAACCCGAAGTACTACCGCACCATCTCCACGCCCAAGCATTACGCAGTGCACAGCGGCCCCGAGCCTACGCGTCATTCGGCCGATGTGACGGTTAGTAAGCACGATGAGATAGATACGTACCTACCGGCGTTTCGCGCTACTGTCACGGAAGGCAAAGCCGGGTCAGTGATGTGCGCATACAACAGCATCAACGGAGAACCCGCGTGCGCGAACGAGTTTCTTCTCGAGGATCAACTTCGCGGGAAATGGAACTTCGACGGGTACGTGGTTTCCGACTGCGGGGCCGTGATCGACATCTACCGGGGCCATCACTTTAAGCCTACGCAGCCGGAGTCGACCGCGATCAGTGTGCAGCGCGGCATGGATAATGAGTGCGTCGATTTTACGTTTAAGGTCACCGACAATCACGACTACAAACCGTATCTCGATGCCGTCAAGGGAGGCTACCTAAAAGAGAGCGATCTCGATAAGGCCCTCGTCCGCCTCTTCACTGCACGCATAAAGCTGGGTATGTTCGATCCGCCGGACATGGTGCCCTACACCAGGATCGCCGAGAGCGACCTGAACAGCGAGCAGAATCGCGAACTCGCGCGCAAAATCGCTGATGAATCCATGGTGTTGCTCAAGAATGACGGTACGCTGCCGCTCAAAGCTAGCGGTATAAAAATCGCGGTCGTCGGGCCTCTCGCGAAACAGACGAAAGTCCTGCTTGGAAATTAT
>JAFARV010000766.1 GCA_019245255.1 Acidobacteriaceae bacterium
TTCTGGTCGGCGATCAAATACGCGTCCAGGGGGGCCATGGCCGGATACGCGGTCTTCTCTGCCTGCGCCGTCGCCTGGCGTGCTGCACCGGACAGGCAAAGGTGGACAAAAAGGGCTAATGCAATGATCTTGAAATCACTCTTCCGCATGGGGATCGCCAGTTGACACATCTTACTCGATTCTCAATTGACAGAAACAGAGTTTGAGCACTCGTTGAGAATATTCTAAGCGTTGGCGGCTGACAAGGTAACGGCAAACGCCGAAGGGTTCTGGAGAGGGTTGTGTCTCGCCCTCCCGTCCTTTAGAAGCCCGAAGGGGCTCGACATTTCGGCTGGATACGAGGCGATTCTATGATTCCTTCATTGCCAGCCTCAGTTACCGCCCCAGTCCGACCGCCCTTCGGTTAGTTGTTTGTACCGATCGAGCTTTGTTGTCCCGCGGTCCATTGGCGGCCAGTTCACCTGCTCGATGCAGGAGTTTCTTGAGCAACGGAGAGGTATTCGACTTGTTGTATCCAATCACTAGATCGATGGTCGGAACCTCACCGTGCAAAGGCCGGGCGACTACCGAAGGAATTAGCGTATTTTGCACGTAGATTGGCAACAATGTGA
Organism: Acidobacteriaceae bacterium; assembly: GCA_019245255.1. Classification (GTDB taxonomy): domain Bacteria; phylum Acidobacteriota; class Terriglobia; order Bryobacterales; family Bryobacteraceae; genus Bog-105. The sequence goes on from JAFARV010000766.1 coordinate 612, forward strand.
AGCCTCCCGTGGAGGCCACCAGCGACATTCCGCCAGATAGAGTTTCGGCATCGTAGATCTGCTTGAGTTTGATGCCAATCTTCGCCGCGTACTCTTCGATCACGGTCTTGAGCACGGGCGCGGCACGTGCTGTGCTGATAAAGTCCTCGCGACAGATGTCCTCCGGCCGTATGGTCTTGTGCCGCGCCAGGCGGTGATGAGAAGGCAGGATCGCGACCAGAGGCTCCTTGACGAGAAACCTGAAGTCCAGGCCAGCCGCCCGCGTCTCGCGCCTCAGCAGAGCCACGTCAATCTCTCCCTGCATCAAGGCATTGGCGAGTTCGGGCGAGGACTTCGTCGTGATCGTAACGTCGACATCAGGCGCCTCCTCGCGCAGGATTCGCAATGCCCCTGACAACCAAATCACTTCCTGTCCCGGCAAGAAACCCAGTCCAAAACCCGGTTTGTGAGGCCGCTCCGTGTTTCGTGCAGCTTCGCACGCTACCTCTATCTGCATCAGCGCCAGCCGTGCGTGGTCGAGGAATACCCGGCCAGCCGCGGTGAGTTCAATGCCTCGCGCTTTTCGCTCGAGCAGCTTGAGGCCTAGTTCCAGTTCGAGATCGCGGATTTGGCGGCTCAGCGACGGCTGCGCAGTGTGGAGCCGCCGCTCAGCTGCATGAAAAAGGCTGCCTTCCTCGGCCACCGCAATGAAATACCGGAGATGACGAAGTTCCATCTAGTCCTAAGCTATGCTTCATAAGCATAGCTCAAACATTCAAAGTATTTGTGCAACCGCCTGATGCGGAGCAACCTATATTCAAAGGATAACGCTTGTAAGTTGTCCGAAATTCACTCTCAGGAGTATCAGTATGTCATCACAACGCAAACCAGCTATCGTTTTCTGTCACGGCATTTGGGCGGACGGTTCTTGCTTCAGCAAGATCATCCCCCCGTTGCAGAAGGACGGATACGAAGTGATCTCAGTTCAATACGGCCTGGACTCGTTCGAAGAGGACGTGGCTACGGTGAGGCGCACCCTGAATCGCGTCGGCAGCCCCGTCATCCTGGTGGGCCATTCCTATGGTGGCGCCACCATTACGGCTTCGGGCGTCGATGAGCGCGTAGCCGGCCTGGTCTATATCGCGGCAGTCGCGCCGGATGTCGGCGAGACCGTACAGGAGCAACTCGACAAGTATCCGTCGGACATCTTCACTCGCGTCCAGGTAGCGGACGGGCGCGCCTGGATGCTCCCGAACGGTACTGAGTTCTTCGCGGGAGACCTTTCGGAGGAAGATCAGAAGCTCGTCTGGGCCACCCATTATGCACCCGTGGCCGATCTATTCCAGCAACAAAAGATTGCAAGTACGCCATGGAAATCGAAGCCAAGCTGGTACATCCTGACCACGCAAGATCACACCGTGAATCCCGATCTGCAGCGGTGGGTCTCAAAGCGCATGAAAGCGACTGTGGTTGAGATAGATAGCAGTCATGTGCCCATGCTCTCCCAGCCTGACCTCGTGCTCGATGTGATCCGCAAGGCAGCAAGAGCAATTCAGGACAACATGACAGCGTAGCGTGCCTGCGAGACTTCTTATGTTCGACAGACCGTCTCCAGGCGGTCTGTCTTTTTTGTGGGCGGTTGTACTTTCAAGTGCAGTCTTCATTACCTGCACCCGGCAATCCAGGCAGGTCGAATCTGAACTGTTGCGGAGATGCCAATGTGAATATTGGGGACGATTTGCGCCGCAGAGCAGGGTATCGACAAGGGCGTTTTATCCGGTCAACTTCCGTAACGTCGGCAAAGCGTCAATTGACGTTTGCGGCCCGGCTCATTCTGGGGGCTACTCTTGCACCACGACTACCATTGGAAGTGTCCTGGCTATGCGCCATCTAGTGCCGATCGTGACGCCCCGTCTAATCTTGCGTCCGCCTACTCTTGGCGATTTGGATGGTATTCAAGCTGCCAAGGAGGAGGCGTGGGGTGATCTGCAGCTTTGGATGGCTTGGGCCTTCGACAACCAACGGCCGCGGCGGGCTCTGGCAGAATCCAGCTTAGCGAACGTTGTCAGCCGACATTTTCCTGCTGAACCACCAGCAACCCGAAAAGTGATCCGGTCACGCCGAGCCACAAGTCAGCTTCGAACCAAGAAATGCGCGTGTCTAAAGGCATGCTTTCTCGAGAACGTCAGCCACCGCCACACGAAGACCGTGAAATTCCACGAATTCGCATACGCGCGCTTCGCGTGTGTCTTCTTCCCTCATGATTACAATCGCTTTCGTCTTGCGATAAACGATCCAGACTTGCTCGGCCCCGTACTGTAGGTACAAGTCAGCTTTTCCGGTGAAGATTCCTGTTGCCGGGGGACGCCACTTCAATCACCAGCTCCGGTGAGCCCTGCAGCCAGCCCTCGTTGTCCACCGCTTCCTGCCAGCGTTCTTCCTTGACGACCGCGAGATCGGACGCCGGCATTGAATGCTCGCCTAAAATGCAGGAAGAATCATTTACTAGAGCGTAACCGTTTTCTTCCAACTGCGCCAGTTTTCGATGAAGACGTCGAACGATATCCGCATGCCAAGCTTTGGCAGATGGCGACAAAATCAACTGTCCTGCAATGAGCTCTTCACGCTGACCGTCTTCGCGATCGGGACGGCGAAGGAACTCTTTGAGGGAAAGCGAGAAGTTGAACGCCGTACTCACAACTCGATTTTATCGATAGCCGCACTGTCCGCCGACAGCGTTTGCGAACTCCTACAAGTTGGCGCCAAATTTCAAAAATTCTATTGGTTCAAGGGCGCTTCCGCTTTCGGCTCAGTTTGCCGACCATGCCGTCGGAAGCGTCACGGTAATTTCGCAACTGAGCACTGC
>JAFARV010000839.1 GCA_019245255.1 Acidobacteriaceae bacterium
TGGCGACGAAGCCGTTTGGCATGCCTACAAGGGGCAGACCGAACAGGCGCTGTCATTGATCGCGAAGGCTCGCAGCATCGATCCGGCTTCGAATGAGTTGATGTATGACGAGGCGGTGGTGCATGCCCTGTCAGGTCAAGGCCACGCGAAAGCTGCCTTGGCCGCCTTGAAGCAAGCGATCGCTAACGGCTACTCCCGCGATGAGGCAAGGCGTGACCCCGACCTGCGGACCTTGAAGGATCTTCCCGAGTTCGAACAGCTACTAGGAAATCCGTCGCGGTAGAGACGAGCGCCGCTTACGATAGATTCTGCCGCCGGCATATACTGCGAGCGCGCCAAACAGCAAGGAAAATGTCCCGGGTTCCGGCGTGCTCAGGTTTGCGATCGCGGTAAATTCGGTACCCGGCAGCCACTGTCCGGCGCCGTTGGGATCGGTGTTTGGGTGCCCGTCGACCTCATTATTCAGATCAACGGTAAAAGAACCGCCCGCCGGTATGCCACCGCCCTCCGTCGGATTATCAAAGCCGACATCAAACATTGAGAGATTGCCGCTGGTCGAAAGGACCGAACTCTCGCAGGTGTTGAACAACGGCCCGGGAACGCATGTGATCGCCGTGCCGGTAGGTTCGCTCACCTGAAAGTCCATGCTGAACCAGTTGACTCCGCTCGCATTGTCAAAAGTGAAATAGCCGCCGCCTGATGCATTGGAGGCGAAAGTGAAGTTCATGCCTACGGGCGTCCCGGTGCCTGGATCGCCGATTGAGATCCTCGGTCCCGCAAAAACCACGGGGCTAGCTAAGAGCAGAGCAATACCGGCCAGACCGGCCCGGTAGTCGAAAATCATTTCCATCCTCCTGAACAGTTCATGGAAACGGCCCCTTTTGCTTAAGGTTGGCCTGTTCACGGATAGTCTTACACACTTTCACGCCTGAAGTAAGAATTTGAAGTACTAAATCGCGGACTCGGTTTACGCTAGAGCAATGGCCGGTGTTGCAGTTAAACCGTCAATCAGTGAACTAATCATTGACTTCGCGGGACAGAAGGCGGTTCGAACGGAATTAGTACTGGAAAAGTATCGCCTCGGACGGGGTGCACTCAACGAACTCTCGTTTCCGGAAGATGGGCGCCTTTCACGCGAGCACCTCACGTTCGAACGCAGCCCAAGCGGGTGGGAAGTCCGCGATTGCGGCAGCAGCAACGGCACCCGGGTTAACGGCAAGCGGATATCCGAACCGGTTCTTCTGCAGGACGGTGATCGCATTAGTGCCGGAAACCTTTCGATACTCTTCCGGAACTCGCCCGGAGCACGATCATCGGACACAATCGTCTTGTTTGAGAAGCCGGTTGCGGCACAACTGAAGACAATCTCGACCGACCTCGGGACCGCATTGAGCTCCGGCATCGATGCTGCGAAGCTACAGAAGCGGCATCTCGACGCACTGTTGCGGGCGGGACGAGAATTGGCACGCTACCGTGTTCTGAGTGAACTTTTCGACCTTGTCCTCGATCTGTCGGTAACGGCGGTCGATGCTGCGCGGGGCGTCCTGATTACCTGCGAAGGCGGCGCGCTGACTGCGCGCAGTTCTCTGGGTGAGCGCTTCAGTATCAGCACAATGGTTAAGGACCGTGTGCTTGCCGGTGAGTCGCTGCTGGTAGCTGATACGCAGTCGATGGCAGATCTCGCCAATCGGCAGAGCATCATGGCATACGACGTCCGCAGCATACTGGCTGTGCCATTGCAAACGGAAGCCGGTGTCCTGGGCTTGATCTATGTGGACTCTCCTCACACCGTTCGCCAATTCACCCGCGACGATCTGAACCTTCTCACGGTAATGGCGAACATCGCCGCCATTCGCCTCGAACATGCCCGGCTCCTCGAAGTGGAACAGGCGGAGCGCGAACTTCTGCGCGAGATGGATCAGGCCGCGGCGATCCAAAGCAAGCTGCTTCCCTCAGGCCGCTTTGCGTGGCCGGACTTGGACGTGGCAGGTTACAATACCGCGTGCCGGAAAGTTGGCGGTGATTACTACGACTTCTGGCGCTACTCTGACGGCAGGCTCGCGGTATTCATTGCCGACGTTGCGGGCAAAGGCATGCCGGCGGCGCTCCTGATGTCAAACCTTCACGCCTGTGCTCACGTTATTTTTCAGGAGCCGGGGCCGCTAACTCCTTGCGTCTCTCAACTAAACCGCGCCATCGCCATGAGCACTCCTGAGACTACCTTCATCACGTTCTTTGTGGCGTTAATCGACCCGGAAAATAATACGCTTTCGTATTGCAACGCCGGTCACAATCCGCCCATCTTACTGCGCTCCGGAGGCGAAGTGCAAAGACTAACGGGTACCGGGCTTGTACTCGGGCTGTTTCCCGATGTGACTTACGGCGAAGTGAACTGCAGTTTTCATTCTGGCGACGCTCTTCTGTTGTTCAGTGACGGAGTGAGTGAATCCCTCAAACCGGGCACCTACGATGAGTTCGGCGATGAGCGGCTGATCGAGGTATTTAAAGCATCAGCCGGCAAATCCTCCGATAAGGTGATCGAAGCCGTAAATTCCGCTGTGAAATTATTTACTTCGAGCGCGCCTGCCGCGGATGACGTTACGCTTGCAGTTGTTCGCCGTTGTTAGACGGCCGCGCCGGTACTTTCCGAAACCCGACCACGGTAGTACTTTCCGGCTTACACGACACCGCGGCGATAGTGGCATTCACACGCGTCCGTGATGTAAGTTTTTAGAAGTTACTCCTATGGACGCTGGCAGGATTTCGACTTCAGATCGATTCGAACGGTCCACACCGGCTTCCGGGCTCGGCGGATGGCTTTTGCGGCTGATGCTACAGCGCATCCGTTCCGCCCCAATCCGCCTCGTGCTGGGTGATGGAACAGCAGTTTCGGCTCCGGATGTAACTCCTCGATTTACGGTGTGGATGCGTGACATTCGCACGCTCGCCCAGGTGATGCTTGACCCCGATGTCGGCTTCGGTGAAGGCTGGACCGAAGGGCGGATCCGGGTGACCGGCGACTTGGTTGACTTTATCGACACGGCGTATCAGCACATCGGCGAATCGCAAGGAACCAAATGGTATTCGAACATACTTTCGCGTGTTATGAGCGTGTGGCAGGCAAATACGCAGAAAGGCTCGAAGCGGAACATCCGTTCACATTATGACCTTGGAAACGAGTTCTATCGTATGTGGCTCGATCGGCAACTCGTTTATACATGCGCGTATTATCCTTCGCCCTCGGCGACACTTGAAGCGGCGCAGATTGCAAAAATGGACCATGTTTGCCGCAAGCTTCGCCTTCAGCCCGGGGAGACTGTGATCGAAGTGGGCTGCGGATGGGGTGCGCTTGCGCTGCACATGGCGCGGGAATACGGCGTACGCGTGAAAGCCTTCAATATCTCTCATCAGCAGATTCAACATGCGCGCGAACGCGCTCGCGAAGAACAACTCGATGCGCAGGTAGAATTCATCGAAGACGATTATCGGAATGTGTCGGGCAGGGCGGACGCGTTCGTCTCGATAGGAATGCTGGAGCACGTCGGACGCGAGAACTATTGTGAACTGGGCCGTGTTATCAAGCGCACGCTCGGCGATCACGGACGCGGCTTGCTGCACTTCATTGGCAGGAGCAAACGCGCTGATTTCAGCCGGTGGATTCGAAAGCGGATCTTTCCCGGTGCATACGCCCCATCGCTGGACGAAGCGCTT
>JAFARV010000958.1 GCA_019245255.1 Acidobacteriaceae bacterium
GGAGCACTACCGGCGCCTGGTTGCCGAGGGCAAAGAAACTCGTATGCCCGTTGCCGTCGCGATCGGGTCGGACCCCGCAACGATGTATTCGGCAGTTCTTCCGCTACCGCCCAGCATCGACGAGATGCTCTTCGCGGGGTTCTTACGCGGTAAGTCCGTCGAGATGGTCAAATGTGAGACTTCGGATATCGAAGTTCCGGCGAACTCCGAAATCGTACTGGAAGGATACCTCAACCTAGGGGAACTTCGACGCGAGGGGCCGTTCGGCGATCACACAGGATTCTACTCACTCGATGATGAATATCCGGTGTTTCACATTGAGTGCATTACGCATCGAAAAAATCCAATCTATGCTGCCACTATCGTCGGGCCCCCGCCGATGGAAGACTTCTATATGGGTAAAGCCATTGAGCGGATTTTCCTGCCGCTGATGAAAACGCAGTTACCTGAAGTTCGGGACATCTGCATGCCTGCTGAGGGTGTGTTTCACAACCTGATACTCGTCTCGATCCGCAAGTCGTATCCGGGGCAGGCGCGCAAAGTCATGCACGCGATCTGGGGGCTGGGGCAGGCAATGTTCAGCAAGTGTGTCGTTGTCGTCGACGACGATGTCGATGTCCAGAACGTTTCCGAAGTCGTCTGGAAGGCACTGAACAACATCGATCCTGAGCGCGACATAGAGTTCGTCAAAGGCCCGGTTGATTCGCTCGACCACTCGAGCCGCCTGCCGAACTTTGGTTCGAAAATGGGCATCGACGCTACCACCAAATGGCCATCCGAAGGCTTCACACGGCGCTGGCCCAATGTCATCCAGATGTCGCCGGAAGTGGTGGCGCGCGTGGACGCGTTGTGGAAACGCGCCGGTCTGAAAGCGAAGTGAGCGAACGCGTCCCTTATCTCGCAACGACCGCTGCAACAGTCTACGACGGCTTACGGTTGCCAGTCACAATCCTGCTCGAGAATGTTCGAAGCATGTATAACGTCGGCGCCTTCTTCAGGTCCGCAGACGGCGCCGGAGTAGAACGTCTATTGCTGAGCGGGATCACCGCGCGCCCACCGAAGAGCGCAATTCGCAAGACCGCGTTAGGAGCGGAAGAACGTGTGTGCTGGTCGGCCGTCGACGATCCGTTGAACTCGGCGCTGGACCTGCGCGCCAACGGATACGAACTCGCTGCCGTCGAAACCAGCAATCGAGCGGTTGATATTTTCGATTGGCGTCCCCGCTTTCCGGTTTGTGTTCTGTTCGGTCACGAAGTGGATGGGCTGTCGGCTGAGTTGCTCGAGGTGTGCGATACGCACGTACGCATTCCTATGCTCGGGCTCAAACACTCGCTAAATGTTGCGAGCGCCGGGGCCGTCGTTATGTATGAACTTCTGCGCAAGTACGCGAACTATTGGATCGCGCGCCATTCCCGGCCGTCTCTCGCTAGCAGGTCATCGGCGCACTTGGGGCCTTCAGTTCCGGATTTGTAGTTCGGGAAAGCAGCGGGGGCCTGTGCGGCCCAGCGGTCGAGAATCGGCTGCACAACGCGCCACCCGGCTTCAACGTTATCTGCGCGCTGAAACAATGTCGCGTCACCCGTCATGATGTCGTACAGCAGCGTTTCGTAACCCGTGCGCGGGGCTGTGCCAAAGTAATCGGCATATTTGAAATCCATACGGACGTCGCCGAGCTTCATCACCGGCCCTGGCACTTTGGCTCCAAATTCGAGCGCGATTCCCTCGTCAGGCTGTATCCGTAAGAGCATCCAATTCGGTGCCGGTTCGCGCACCTGTGTCCCGCGGAACAGCGCCGCCGGACTGCCCTTGAAGCGAATGGCTATCTGCGTTTTGCGAACGCCCAGGCGTTTGCCCGTGCGGACATAAAACGGAACGCCCGCCCAACGCCAGTTCTCAATCAGGAGCTTCAAAGCTACATACGTTTCAATGTTTGACTGGGGCGAAACGTCCGGTTCTTGGCGATATCCCGGCACAGGTTCGCCCTCAATCTCGCCCGCGGCGTATTGCCCCCGCACCGCTAGGGAGTCGGTCTCCTCAGGACAGCAGACCCGGATGGCCTCGATTACCTTTTCCTTTTCGGCGCGAACCGCATCCGCCCGGAATGAGTTTGGAGCCTCCATAGCCGTCATCGCGAGCAGTTGAAACACGTGATTCGGAACCATGTCGCGCAGTGCGCCGGTATGCTCGTAGAACCGGCCGCGTTTCTCTACCCCCACTGTCTCAGCCGCGGTGATCTGAACGTGGTCGATACGATCCCGATTCCATACGTGCTCGAACATTCCGTTGGCGAACCGGAACATCATGATGTTCTGAACGGTTTCTTTTCCCAGAAAGTGATCGATTCGATAGACCTGACTCTCGGAGACGACGTTCAGTATCTGCTTGTTCAGTGCCTTTGCCGATTGGAGATCATGCCCGAACGGTTTCTCGACGACGATGCGCCGCCAGCGCCCGTCCTGAGTAGCAAGCCCGCTCTGGCCCAGGTGTTCGACTACAGGCCCGAAGAAACGGTCGGCAATCGCGAGATAAAAAAGATAGTTGCCTTGAGTGCCGGCCTGGGAATCGATCTCCTGCAATTTGCCCTTGAGTGTGTCATACGTTTCAGGGTTGTTGAGATCTCCCTTCAGATATCGCATGCAGCTCGTGATCCGACCCCAGGCCTGTTGGTCAAACGAGGAATGCTGTCCGGAACTGTTCACGAACTGCAGCGTCATTTCTTCGAGCGACTCTCCCCATGTCTCGTCGGTCTTGTCGGCCAGGTCGACTCCGACAATCGCGAAATGGTCCGGGAGAAGCTGGCTGGTTGCCAGATTGTATAGCGCCGGGACGACCAGGCGGCGTGTCAAGTCGCCCCCTGCGCCGAAGATGACCATCACGCATGGTCCCGGACGCTTCGGCTGAGTTGCCAGATTGTCACTCATTCGTTCGCGTTCTCCTCACCCGATGACTTCGCTTCGTCCTGTTCGGCCGAGGTGGCTAACGGCTACCAGGCATCGATATACCCCGCGGTCCACGTCAAAATTATTGGCACGAATAGCGGAATGTTTCCTCTCATCCGTGATAGCACGCCCGTCCGTATTGAAATAGACCCATTCAGTGTCTAAACAATGAATGAGTCTTGGTGAGCAGATTGTCGCGTTATTTATCCTCGCAGCGCCCATCGCTTGCGTGGCGTGGACGGTAACTCACGAGGAGCTCTTCCGGGAACCGCGCGAATTCTGTAAGGACCGTAGCGAGCATTGCCGGAAGTTTCTCGAGCGCAAGTTTTTCTACCTCTTTACGTGCGAGTACTGCTTTAGCCATTACATTACAGGCGTTTTCATGCTATTGACGGGTTATAAGCTGCTGTACAACGACTGGCGCGGATACCTGATCGGGTTCTTCGCGCTCGTGTGGATGGCGAATGTCTATATGAACCTGTATGCGCACGTCCGCCTGGACATCAAGAAAGAAAGAGTCGAAATCGCAGTTCACGAAAAGACGGTTGAAGAGAAAAACCAGAAGCCTAATGTGCTTGCGACGCCGCCTGAGCTGAGCTCAGTAGCTTCTTCTGGTCGGCGGGCGTAAGCTCGTCATACATTTTTGTGAAAGCTGCGTTTGTCCATCCGAAACCCGCCTGATTCGCACTGTACCCGAAGTGAATCTCCGATTCGACATTCGAGCCCTGATGTACGACATCATACTTTTCGACGATGAACCCTTGCCTGAGGTACTCGCGGCGGACGAGAGTTAGCCATTTCATAGCGATTCGCTCTGCGTCGGCGGCGTAGCCGTAGCGGCGGAGTCCGTCGACTGCGATCATCTCGAGCGGCGCCCAGCCGAACGGAGCGTCCCATTGATTGCCGCTCACGTACGTACTGGTCAGCAAGCCGCCAGCCCGCTCGAACGTCGGCAAATTCCGTACCACGGCAGCAGCTTGTTCCTTGCTGGCAAACCCGGCCCACAACGGGTAGAACGTCGTCAAAAAAGGATAGTGGCGCAGGTTCCTGGTGGCGAAATCGTAATCGAAGTAAACACCCTCTTTGGGGTCCCACATCAGCCGATTAATAACACCAGCCCGCTTGTCGGCTCGGTCGCGCCATATGGCGGTTTCGCCATCGCGACCGAGCAGATGCAGTATCTCGGCCGTTTGGGACTCCATCAGGTAGAGCAGGGAATTGAGGCAGACCGGATCGTAATGAATGATGTCGATATTAAATGGACCGAAACGGTTGGACGGATCGAAGCCTGATTCGCGCATGGATCGGTCACCCTTGAAAAAGAGCGGCGTCAACTGGTTTGTCGAGCGGTCGTAATACTCACTGAGATCGTAGTCAGTTACCTGGTGCGTTTTGAAATATTGTTTCACCAGATCGTAGTGGGAGAGACCCTCAGCGTTGCGTTCGCCGGAAAGAACCTCCGGCGCCGGCCCATCACCAAAATCCCAATAGCGCGACAGGCCTGTTTCCGGCGTAAGGTGCGGCTCCGTGGCCCAGAGTTGGTAATAATGCTCGATTTCGGGTAGAGCATTCTCGAGCCACCCTTTGTCGTGCGTTCGTTCAAAAACGTTCAGCACCATTTCGGTCAGAAACGGGGGCTGAGAGCGTGTCATGTAGTATGTGCGATTCGCGTTCAGTACCTTCCCGTAGTTCTCAACTTCGTACAGGAAGTTATCGGCCATATCTTTGGCTAGTTTGAGTTCGCCGTCATGCAGCAGACCAACCTGGATGAAGTAACTGTCCCAGCCGTACATTTCGTTAAAGCGGCCGCCCGGCACTACATACGGCAAGGGCAGATAGAGCAATCCCGGTTGGGTGAGCGAGTCCGGGTTCGCGGGCAGGGGACGGATGTCGATGGTCCGGAAATCGGCCGGGCTCATTTCGGCTGTCAGTTCGCGTGTGATCGCTTTCGAATCAGCGTTGCTGGGAATATAGAGCGGCCAGCGTCCGTCCGCTTCGGGTTTGAATTTGGGATCCGGGACAGCTTTCGCGAGATTCTTGTTCGACCGCGTTAGCACGGACCAGGTCTGCTTGATGTAGTCGAGTATTGGCGGCTGCGAGAGTGCTGCAACCGGAATCGCAAACGCGAGCAGTAAGACGACCGGCGGTGATCGCCGTGACGGGCGCATGCACCTGAAAGTATCAGATGCGATACCGCTATGTGAGCAGCCCGCGAATCTTGCTTTCCACAGCTTCGCGAGTTTTCGCACCAGGAAGGAGCTTCTCCAGCAGACCGAGATCCACGTCGATCGCAACATCGGCCGGATTAACGTCGATCGTGCCTCTGATGGGAGCGCTGATGAAGCCCATCTTGGCCGTGAAGGAGAACGTCAGAGTATTGCCGTTCCAAGCGCGGTGTTCATCCACGACCTTCAAGGGCACACCTGCAATGCCACCGAACAGATCGTCGAAAGAGCGGTCGATGTTTCGGCGGACTTCGTCTTGCGTTTTTTTATGCGAGATTGTGATGCGCAAAGGGTTGGGGCGGCTGGTGGGATTCGAACCCACGACATCCAGAACCACAATCTGGCGCTACTACCAACTGAGCTACAGCCGCCGTATCAAGATCGAGTTTAACATCCGATCAGAGTGTTAGATCGGCAGCAGGCTTAGCGCCGCTTCGATTTCGGAGCGCGTGTGCAGGTCGCCCTTGCGGGTTGTGATTTCGATTCCTTTCTCGTAGACAGAGCGCGCGTCCTCGACCCGTCCGAGCTTCTCAAGTGCTTGACCGGCGTGATAGTACGCGGGCGCATAGTTCTCGTCGGCAGCAATCAGCGATTGAAACTCTGTTACGGCGGTCTGAAGATCGCCACTGTTCGCGTATTCCATAGCGAGGCCATAGCGAGCAAAAGTGTTCTTCGGGTCCTGGTCGACCATCTGCTTCAGCATGGCGATCCGGTTTGTGGCCATTCCTCCATTTTCCACGCCTTGCCTCCTGACCCCTTGCGATGACTTACCCGATAGAATGCCCGGTATGCAAAGACGCCGTTTCCTGAGTTCCTCGCTTGCGGCATCCGGGGCCGCCGTGGCTGGCATGGACCTGCTCACAGCGCAGCCAAAGAGCCCGGCAGGCGGGCGCGAATACTATCAGCTGCGGAAGTACCACTTCGACATGGGAGCGCAACAGAAGCTTGCCCCCTCATATTTTGAGCATGCGCTGATACCGGCGCTGAACCGGCTCGGCATCACGCCGGTAGGGGTCTTTGAGCTTGACATCGGGCCGGAGACGCCCACGACGTATCTGCTGATGCCCAGCAGTTCACTGGACGTTCTGGCGAACATCGATCTGCTGCTCGCTCAAGATCAGGAGTTCCTTAAGGCCGGCTCTAACTTCTGGGAGGCGCCTGCCCAGACGCCCGCATTCGGAAGGGTAGAGAGCTCCCTGATGATTGCCTTCCAGGGGCATCCGAAGCTGACGCTACCGCCTGCCACGGCACAGAAGGGCAAACGGGTATTCCAGATGCGCACGTACGAGAGCCCGAGCTATGCCGACCACATCAGGAAGGTGGAAATGTTCAACAGCGGCGAATACGACATCTTCCGAAAGGCCGGGTTCTGGGAGGTGTTCTACGGCGACACACTGATCGGGCAGCGCCTGCCGGCTTTGACTTACATGCTGAGCTTTGCGGATTTGGCTGAGCTGAACGATAAGTGGAAGACGTTCGGGTCGGATCCCGACTGGAAGAAGCTGTCGAACTCGCCCCGGTATTCCTACGAACCAATCGTATCGAAGATTACGAACCTGATTCTGAACCCGGCCGACTACTCGCAGATTTAGCTACCGCCTCATACGAGTTGCGTCTCAAACTTTAGGTTGATGGTCTCGGTTTTGCAAAGACCGTATACTTTTGCAATGAGCACGCCGTCGACTTCGAAACCTGATATCAGGTCCGGCTCTCGTGAGCGGTCAAAGCACTGGAGGAGACGTGTGCTCGCAATTATCGGGTGCCTAGTTGTACTTTATTGTGCACTGCTGGCGGGCTTCGATTACGCAATGCATCAGCCTCCGGAAACGTTCGCCGGGATAATGATGCATGTCGGGCCGGCACCTTTGCTGCTGTTTCCATTCGAAACGCTGTGGAAGCATGCGCGAGCCGGGAACCTCCAGGTCGGTGATGTCGCTCCTGATTTTACGCTTCCGCTCCTCGACCGCTCGGGTTCCGCGACAATCTCCTCTTTTCGCGGCGCAAAGCCGGTAGTTCTTGTATTCGGGAGCTACACTTGACCGCCGTTTCGCCGGGAGGCTCCCGCGCTCAACAAGGTGTATCTGCAATACAACGGCCGGGTAGCGTTCTATATCGTCTATATAGCCGAGGCACATCCGAGCGATATCTGGCAGATGCCGAGCAACATCAGAGAACATGTTGTTTTTCGCAATCCGACCACAATCGAGGAGCGGGAGAAAGTCGCGTCGTCATGTGTCCGAAGGCTTCATATCGCAATTCCGGCTCTGATCGATTCGATTGGGAATCGCGTAGAGCAGGAGTATACCGCTTGGCCTGATCGTCTTTACTTGATCGGGACTGATGGCCGGATTCGTTTCAAGAGCGAACCTGGGCCTTATGGTTTCGATGTGAAGAAGTTGACGGCTGCCCTTCTCGCAACGGGCGCGTAAGAAATCTCGGCCGGCAAGCATCCGCTGCAAATGGATTTTCGTGTTCCTATTTTGCGTACTTCACGTGACGGGTGCACTCCAGACCGTCCCTATCTGGCAAAAGTAAGTGGCATTCGCCTCAACTGTCCGGTCTCGGGAAAGATAGTTGCGCGATCGGACGTTGGCTGAGCGAGACTACAGCCGGACGGTCACGCAATCACCCGATTTGAGCCGTTTGCAAAACAGCGTAGCTTGGCCACCGGCGTGCATTCCTGTCCTTGCCGAACGGATGATGCAATGACACGCTACACGGTCGAGTCGGCGGAACGCGGCACGCCGAGGGTAACTTCCGCGCTGAACTATGTTGCCGCCCTGCTGGGCGACTCGGAGGCTGCGTTCCGGTCATTGAGGCGGACACCGACGTTGTGGGCCACGGTAGCTGTCACACTGGCGCTCGGCATTGGCGCGAACTCCGCCATTTTCACCGTTGTGCGCGGCGTTCTGTTGCGCCCCCTGACAAACCGGGACGAAGATCGCCTTATTTACATCCAGCAGAGCGCGCCAGGCATGAAAGTGGACGACGCCACATTCTCGATTCCCGAGATCACCGACATAAGCGCCCACTTGAAGAGCATCGGCAAGATCGGCACCTTCTCGACAATCGACTTCTCAGCACAGGGCTTCGGCGACACGCGTGAAATTCACGCCGGAATTGTCGACGGTTCTTATTTCGAGGTGATGGGCCTGAAGCCCGTTTTGGGGCGGCTGCTCGATGCGCGCGATGATGGACCGAGCGCTGTCGGCGCGGTTGTGCTGACGTATAAGTTTTGGGCCACCTCGATGCACTCCGATCCCAACGTCATCGGAAGGGTGGTCCGGCTGGGTAGCATGATGCAAGTCCGGTCAGCGACGATCGTCGGAGTGTTGGAGCCCTCGGTACCGTATCCAGCGAACACCGAGATCATCGCTAACATCGTCACCAGCCCGCACCACTTATCGGCCACGATGGTTCAGGGCCGCGAGCACCGGATGACGGATATGTTCGGCCGGTTGTCGCCTGGCGCTGGCCTTGCTGCCGGCCGCGCCGAGCTTCGGACCGTGTACTCAGGGATGGTGGCGGCACATCCTGACGTTTACAAGCCGCAGTATCATTTCCAGATCGGTGCCAGGCTGCTGCGGGATCAGATCAACGCGGGAGCCAGCACCATACTATGGCTTCTGTTTGGCGCGTCAATCCTGCTGTTCGTGATTGCCTGTTCCAACGTGGCAAACCTGATCCTTGCCCGGACGGTTCGCCGCGAATCGGAACTGGTCATTCGTGCGGCCTTGGGTGCAAGACCGGCGGCCATTCGTCGCTGGCTCCTGGCAGAAGCGCTTGTCCTCTGTGGCACGGGAGGCGCGGCTGGCGTGCTGCTCGCTATTCCGGCAACCGCGATAGTCAGCCGTTACGCTTTGCGGTTCTCGGTTAGGGCGGCGGATCTGACCGTCGATTTCACTGTGCTTTGGATGGGTTTGGCCTTGGCGTTGGGGGCGGCGGTCTTCCTCGCGTTCGTTCCTCGCCTGCCGTCCGGAGACTCTTCGCGTTCTCCCGCGCTTACTGGCGGGGCGGGGCGGGTCACGGGCAAGAGCCGCCGGCGGATTCGTGTCTTCACTGTCGTGCAGATCGCGGCGTCGTTCCTGCTGCTCGTGGGTGCCGGCGTTCTAGTGAGCACTTTGTTGTCGTTGCAGAAGGCACAGCCAGGGTTTGAAACCGGGCGCGTTCTGGTTGCAGAGTTGCCTTTGATCTCCGATGGCCGGACGCCGCATCAAATGGCCGAGTTCTATGACGAAGCGCAGCGTAGGGTGAGCGCGTTGCCGGGCATAGAAAGCGCCGCCATCGGCATGATGACGCCATGGCGCGATGCCCGCTTTCTCAACTTCACGCTGCAATTCGCTGTCGAGGGCCGGAAACGTGAAAACAGCAAGGACGACTTACGCGCCCGGTTCCGGTTTGTTTCTCCGGGTTACTTCGCCAGTATGGGCATTCGGCTACTCGAAGGACGTGATTTCACGGCGGCCGATCGAAAGGACGCGGAACCCGTGGTGGTCGTCAGCAAGAGCCTCGCCCGGCAGCTATTTCCCGGACAAGACGCCTTGAACCGGCACGTAATGTGGACCGATCCTCTGATCAAGTATGCCAATATCAGTTCCGATCCTCGCCGCATTGTGGGCGTTCTGGCGGATGTCGACGACGCGAACATCGTACCTGAACCCAACATAACGATTTACCAGCCATTCGCGCAGGGGCCGCTGTTCGGGGCATCTTTGATTGTGCGTGCGCGCAAGAACCCCTACTCGCTGGTCCCAACCATCACGAAAACCATTCGCGCCACCGCTGCGACTCAGCCCGTCGAGCATGCCGCCACGCTGCAAGATGTGCGCACGGAAGTTCTGGCGAACAACCGTGTGAACGCGATTGTGTTCGGCGGCTTCGCCATGCTCGCTTTGGCGATTTCGGTGGTCGGAGTGGCCGGCGTGCTGGCGTTCTCGGTGAGTTGGCGCACGCGCGAGTTCGCAATCCGGCTCGCGGTTGGCGCCGAACCGCGCCGGATACTTGCTGGCGTCCTGATGGACGGGGCAATGACAAGTGCGATCGGTATTGTGGCGGGCGGCGTTGTGGGGTTCCTGTTGTCTCAGCTGGCTGGCAATTACGTTGCTGAGTTACAGCTTCCCGGACCGATTCCGTTGATCGCATCGGCCGCGGTGGTCGCCGCGTCCGCACTGCTGGCGTCCTTGGCGCCGGCTGCCCGCGCCGCGCGAGTGGACCCGGCCGAAGCGCTCCGGTTTGAGTGAGCTTGGCAATGAGCGCGTGATGAGGCGCCGGGCGGCGGTACTTACGCGGGAAGTTGGCAGTCGAGACAGGCTTCTAAAACCCGCGCCAGATCCGCTTTCCGAACGGGTTTGGACAGGTAATCGTCCATGCCTGCCGCGAGACAGATCTCTCGGTCGCCGCGCATGGCATGGGCGGTCAGGGCGATGATGGGTACCCGAGGCCGGCCGGCCTCGG
This sequence comes from Acidobacteriaceae bacterium, assembly GCA_019245255.1. Lineage (GTDB taxonomy): Bacteria > Acidobacteriota > Terriglobia > Bryobacterales > Bryobacteraceae > Bog-105. The sequence goes on from JAFARV010000958.1 coordinate 10,619, forward strand.
CACGACGGATCGCTCGCGCGGCCTGATATCCGTCCACTTTTGGCATCTGGCAGTCCATGAAGATGCAATCGAAGCTTCGCTCCGAAGAGAGGCGGACAGCTTCTTCCCCGTCAACGGCCAGAACCACCGTGCAGCCGAGTTGTTGCAACAGTTTTGTCGAGATCTTCTGGTTTATGGCATTGTCTTCGGCGAGCAGGACGACGAGGGGTCTGCTCGCGGCCTGCCGCAGCGTTTGGGGGTGCGGCTGGGTTTCGATCGGATCCGCGGGTGCGGTCGCCTCATCAAGCGGTAACTCCGCTGTAAATACGGAACCCTTGCCCACCACGCTATCAACGACCAAAGACCCGCCCATCAATTCGGCGAGCTCACGCGAAATCGCCAAACCCAGACCGGTTCCCCCGTAAATGCGCGTCGTGGAACTGTCCGCCTGTGTGAACTTTGTGAACAGGCGCTTTTGTACATCGGCCGGTATTCCCGGGCCGGTGTCACTGACGGCAATCTCCAAAACCGAGTCAGCCGCTGAAGGCATTATCTTCATTTGAGCTTTGATTTCGATGGTTCCGGATGCAGTGAACTTTACGGCGTTACTCGCCAGGTTCAAGACGATCTGTTGTACGCGCAGCGGATCGCCATAAAATCGCGCGGGAATGTCCGCGGTGTAGATGAGCTTCAGTGCCAGTTGCTTTTCTTCTGCAAGCGGCTTCATCAGACTTATCACCCGCTCAAGAACAGCCCGCAGGTCGAACGCTACATTTTCGAGCATCATCTTGCCGGCTTCGATCTTGCTTATGTCGAGCAGTCCGTTGATCAAGATCAGCAGGGCTTCGCCGGATTCACGGACAGCTTCGGCGTATTCACGGCGTTCGCCGGTCAGCCCAGTATCAAGCAGTAACGTGGTCATCCCGAGAATGCCGTTCATAGGAGTGCGGATTTCGTGGCTGATGTTAGCGAGGAATTGACTTTTGGCCCGGCTCGCTTCTTCTGCTCTGGATCGCTCTGCTTCGAGGTCTTTCGTTCGCTCGCGAACCGCGACCTCGAGTCGAGCCCGGTCGCGCAGGAGTTTACGCATTCGATACCGCAGAGCCAGCCAGATCAGGACTGCCATCACGCAGACTGCGCCGGCCCGAAAGGATACGGTTTCCCACCAAAAGGGCTGGATGGTGAACGAAGCAACCGCCGGCCGGTCGCTCCAAAGTCCATCCGCACTGCGGGCCTTTACTTCGAATACATATGTGCCGGGACTCAGATTGGCAAAGACTAAGTCGCGCTGGTTTGTTTCTTCCCAGTGTGTAGTTCCCGGCATCAGCCGATAGACAAAGCGCACGGCGGCTTCGTTCTGGAAGCTCAGAGCGGAAAATGAAATCTTCAAATTTCGACGCTGCTGTGCGACCGAGGTGATGATTACCGGCGGAGGTTTCGGCTGGTAGCTGACGGGTCTGAAATGCGCCAACCCTCTGCTGGTTCCGACCCAGACACTGCTGCCATCGAGATGGAACGCATTTTGATTGCAGTCGTCCCAGGCAAGGCCGTCGGCAGTGGTGACACGATCCCATCTGCCATTGCGGCGAACGCTGATACCGCTATCGCTCCCTTGCCATACCCAACCGTTGTTGTCTATACCGAGGAAGTTCGTGTCATTGCCGATCAAGCCGTCGGCAACTGTGAAATGCTCGGCGCGATGGAAACCATTGCCGAACACTATATGAGTGATACCTAAAGGCCGCCAATAAGAGATCCAGAGGCTCCCGTCCGGTTCGGCAGCGACGTTGTACGTTTCATTGTCAAGCAGGCCATCTCGCGTGGTAAACAGTCTCCATTGGGTCCCGTTCCACAGCAGCAGGCCCTTGTTGCTTGTGATCCAGATGTTCCCGGACGGATCCATCGCCATGGTGTCGAATGCGGCGGCATGAAGCTGCAACGGATCGAGGCGTTCGAAGGCCAGTTTGCCGGTTTTATTGGAGCTGCTTCGAAACAGGGCCTTCGTTCCGCTTACCCACACCCGATGGCAGCGATCGATCAGCACCTCATCCAGACGGTTGTTCGAAGCACCGGGGACTAAGTTGTATCTCGCCATGCGTCCGGTTTTTGGCTGAAAGTGGATCAGGTTCGATCCGATTTGTCCCGCGACCCAAATGCTTCCGTCTGTATCGCGAGCAATGGCAGATATGCGCTTGCTATGAGAGGGGGTGATGTCGGTCCAATGGCGGGAAGAGTGCCTGATGGGATCGAGTTCCGTCAGGCCCTTATTGGAACCCAGCCATAGCCTGCCGTTTCCGGAGCTCTCGATGGCCCAGACAGACTCGTCGGCCAGGCCATCTTCCTCGAGCCATGAATCCCATTCCCCGTGTCCAGCGAGGCGGGATAGGCCCGCACCAGCGGAACCGACCCAAAGCGAACCATCACGGTCCGTCATGACGCTGCTGATGTCGTTTTCAAGCAATCCCTTGTGATTGTTGATTTGCTCCCAACCATTACCGAGTTGGCGAGCCAGACCGTTATCGGTCGGAACCAGCAGTCTCCCCATGCGGTCCAGCCCCAGAGCGGGGCGGCCAGTTGCCGGTAGGTTCGTATCGTGAGGCTCGAACAGGGCGCCTCCGCGTTTCCGCACGAACA
>JAFARV010000019.1 GCA_019245255.1 Acidobacteriaceae bacterium
CGTTCGTGCGACGCCGAAACCGGATCGTCTCGCCGAATTGCAACAGCAGCTACGGGCAGATGCCTTCACTAACCTTCGCCCATTTGGCAAGGCTCTGACGTACTCGTTAAGAGAAGCTCGTGCACAGCCGGATGAGACTGCTATATGGGAGGAGGAAGACTACTGTTCGCCGCCGCTAGCGCAAGAACGCGCTGCCGTGCTTGACACGTACTTCGATGCGATCACTGTTGAGCAGGTAAATGCTGGTGAGGGTTGGAAGCGGATCAAGAGCCTGCCTAAATTGCACGCGAACCACTGATAGGATATTCGAGCGCCACGCCGGAGTTCATGAGCAGGACGCTTCTTCGGCGAGTGGGCTAAAAGGCGCGAACACTTCACCCCCGCGCAGCCAAGTTGTTCTCGGCATCAGCCTCTCGCACACGTTCAAAGGTTTCGATGTCCTGTAAGAACACGAAATAAAAATGACCTTGGCAACGCGCTTTGACCGTGCGCTCGTTGAATCCACCGCCGCAGATTTCGAGCCGCGTACCTTTCGGAAGTGAGGCAATGTGCCCCAACCGTGCGCCTGTCGCTGTCGGCACCAACTCCAATGCCGAAATTTCCTTCGGTGCCGTGATTGTAGCTTGAACAGTTACGCATTCCGGGATAAACAACGCTTCAGGATTAGTAATGTACACTGGTTCACATTAACACCGGCCTGAGGAGCGGCAGTTCCGAGTAGTGATAAAGGACACACGTAATGTCCGTCAAGAACCGTGCACATTCGTCACAAGAGTCGTGCCGCTACGGATCGGTCAAGAGAAGACGCGTGGGCAAATGGGCCCGTAGAATTCGATTCTCCGCGAGCAGGTATTCATTCTGCAGCAGCAGCTGCTGATTCACCATCCCAGTCACGTACGCCAACAGGCGCGCGACCTGATTCTTCTGCATCGAAACGCACCATCATATGTTCTTTCTCTTCAGCACCTTCAAGTTTTTTTACCATACGGGTGTTGGTCTGATGGTATGATGTCTTGGTGAATCGAAGAGATTTTCATCGTGTAGTGGGCTCCGGTGCAGTCCAAGCGGCGCTCAACGCGTCCCTCGCTTTCCCCCAGGAAGCTCAGAAAAGGGAGTGGTACGCGAGCCTCACGCCCGGTATTCACCTCGACTATCACTTCCCCGAATGGGACCCGTACATTCTGTCAAAAGCTGAGGGCACGCCCATGATTCAGCAGATCGCTGCCACCGGCGCTGAATTGGTCGTCGTGTTCGCTAAGTGCCATTACGGAAATTCTTACTACAACACGCGCGTAGGACATAAACATAAAAATCTCGGGGATCGCGATCTGCTGCGGGAATGCATCTCAGAAGCACGACGTCAAAAGCTGCGAGTCTTGGCCTACTATTCGGTGGATCGGGATGGCTGGGCCGGTCACCTGCACCCGGAATGGCGGATGCGAGACCCCGATGGCAAGTTGGTGGACGAGGATCGCTACCCGCCTGAATGGGCAGCTATGGGGTTTCTCTGTTACAACTCGCCATACCGCGACTACGTGCGGCAGCAAGTAGAAGAGATTTTGGACTACGACATCGACGGGTTTCACTTCGACATGTTGTGGTTTGGGCATACCGGTCGAGTCTGTTACTGCCAATACTGCAGACCTCTATTCCGCAAAACCTACGGAATCGAAATGCCAGAGCAACCTTCCTGGGACGATGCGTGGGCGAAGTTTCTCGAGTTTCGTTACGAGTCAAACGCGCGATTTTGCGAGGAATTGCGTGCTTTCATTCGGCGCAAACGGCCCAAAGTGTCGGTCATGTACAACTACCACGGAACTCCCCCAAACTCGTGGCAGGAAGGCATGCTGCCCGTCAAACACCGTCTTATCAGCGACTACGGAACCGGCGAAGGGTATCCGATGCGCCTGGGCCACCACTATGCGAGTTTCATGTCGTGCTTTCTTTCGAATCTAGAGCCGGGAACTCCGTGGCAGGGCGTCACCTCCCGCTATAGCCGCAACATGAGCGATAAAACGGTGAGACCGCTGGCCGACATGACATGGGAGACCATGACCTATCTGTCTCATGGGGGAATGCCGCTGTTCGTCGATACTCCGCAAGATGACGGCTGCACGCTCGATCCCACAGCGTATGAGCGGATGGGAGCTGTT
>JAFARV010000065.1 GCA_019245255.1 Acidobacteriaceae bacterium
ACCGTGAATTGGGCCCCATCGCGTGTTTGGTGTACCTCGGTCGCGCGCACATCGGCCCCTTCTGAAAACCCGTAAGTGATGCTTCGACCGGTGTGCGAATCGCGGAAGCGTACCACTCGATGGTCGTCCGCGTTCAGAATCGCAGTGCCGTTTTCAGGCAACGCTTCGATCAGCTCTCGTTTTGCCGCAGCAATTCCATCGATTGACTCAAAAAACTCGACGTGTGCGTAACCGACGTTTGTGACGACACCGATGTGCGGCTGGGCGATGCGAGCGAGTGCGCGGATCTCTCCCGCGTGATTCATGCCGAGCTCGAACACGCCGATCTCCGACTGGCAGGGAATTCGCAGCACCGACAACGGCAGCCCGATGTGGTTATTGAAGTTGCCAACCGTCTTGCCGACTCGATATTTCGTCCCGAGCAGCTCCGCGATGATGTCCTTTGTCCCAGTTTTGCCTGCACTGCCGGTCACGCCGACAACACGCCCATTCCACTTACGGCGCGCAAATGCTGCGCTCTCCTGTAACGCACCGAGCGTGTCCGGAACCCGCAGCAATGGCAGCACATTCGACTCGTAGTCACGGCGCACGACTGCTCCGATAGCGCCCCTGCCGATCACCTCCTGAACGAAACGATGTCCATCGTGAACATCGCCCTCGATCGCAAAGAACAGTTCACCCGCTGCTGCCGTACGTGAGTCGATACTCCAACCCGCCGCATACAGCGATAGATCAATGTTTTGAGCGATAGCACCAGTTGCAGTGGCGACCTCGCCAAGCGTCAGTTGCATCCGGCAGATCCGGGGCGGGGATCGTCGCTGTACTGGCAATTGCGAGTCATGCGACTGTCCGCGCTCGAAGTACGCGCCGCGCTACTTCGCGATCGTCGAACGGAATCGGTCCGTCCTTCAGAATCTGGTACGTTTCGTGTCCCTTGCCGGCAAGAATGACGATGTCCGCAGCATCAGCCATTTGAATCGCCTTGCGTATCGCACGCTCGCGATCCGGTTCAGCAACATGAGGAGTGTCGAATTTGGAAATCCCGACCATCGCGTCGTTCATAATCGCGAGCGGGTCCTCGCTCCGGGGGTTATCTGAAGTCAAAACGACGTAGTCGCTCAGTTCCGCAGCCGCCATTCCCATCAGCGGGCGCTTCGAGCGATCCCGATCCCCGCCGCATCCGAAAAGTGTGATGACGCGCTTTGGGTTCATGCCGCGCGCAACCCGGATCACATTGCGCAGTGCGTCATCCGTGTGCGCATAGTCCACAACCACCATGAACGGCTGGCCTTCTTCTACGCGCTCAAATCTTCCAGGCACTCTTTCGAGTTGCGCGATGCCGGCTCGGATCTGCTCCTCATCGATTCCGTAGCTGAGCGCGACACCGCACGCCAGCAGAATATTTTGCACGTTGATGTGGCCTACCAGCGGTGAGTGCACTCTAAAGCTTTTGCCAGCGGCGGCAACAGTGAATCGCAATCCGTCGAACGAAGATTCGATCTGTTCAGCGCGAATCAGCGCACCCGCTTGGGGAGCTTCGACCGCCCGATTGGCGCTGTACCAGAACACTTCTGTCTCTTTCGATAACTCGAGTTTGGGGGCGGCCGAATCATCAGCGTTCAAGACGGCAAACTTGGGGGGAGCACCGCTTCTCGGCTTGAACAGCAACTGCTTGGCGGCAAAGTACGCTTCCATCGTCTGGTGATAATCCAGATGGTCGCGCGTAAAATTGGTCCATCCTGCCATATGGAAGTTCATGGCGTAGATGCGGCCCAGATCAAGGGCATGCGAGGAGGCTTCGAGCGTGACGTGTGTTCCGCCGCTTTCCTCCAAGTCGTGCATCATCCGAAACAGGTCAAGTGATTCCGGCGTGGTGTTCACCGCAGGCAGAACGCGTCCGGCAAGGTGGTACTCAATAGTCCCGATCAGCGCTGTAACTCTGCCCGAGGCGCGCAGAATGGAATCCACCAGCATTGTGCTGGTGGTCTTCCCATTCGTTCCCGTGATGCCTGTAAGCAGAAGCCGCTGGTCAGGTTTGTTATAGAAATTGCGCGCAGCCGCAGCCAGAGCGTGGCGCCCATGTGTCACTTGAAGCCAGGTGCCTGCAAAACCACCCGGCTTTGGTCTATCACTCACCACTGCAACCGCGCCTTTGGAAACCGCTTGTGACGCGTACTGCGCTCCATCCGTTTTGGAACCGGCGAAAGCAAAAAAGAGGTACCCGCCATCCACCTTACGGCTGTCGTAGGCGAGTCCATTGACTGCTGTCCCCTTCAATTCATCGGGAACGTCACCGCCAGCCAGCGGAACGCCTTCGAACACTTGCTCCAGCTTCACCGTGCAAACCTCACGCGGATCTGCTCACCCTCAAACAGCGGCGCTCCAGCGGGAGGATATTGCGCCTTCGCGAGCCCATTGCCCAGCATCTGAATGTCGATGCCATCCGCGGCGGCTTCCTCCATTACATCCTGCACCGTTTTGCCAGTGAAGTCCGGCACCCTTGGGCCATCCGCATCCGCTCCGGCGGCCTCCAGCAGCTCCTGCTCAGTGGGAGGAGTACTCAACTGTGCGACCGGATCATCCTCGTCCGTATCAGACCTCTCCTGCTTCGGCTTCAACCTCGCTTTAGCCTCGAGCTCTTTCTGTGCGAGTGCTTCTACCTCTTGCGGCACGTCGCGCGGAACTTCACGCAAACGCAGCGCCGCTTCCGCAACCGACTGAAAGGCTGGACCGGCGGCAGCTGACCCGAATCCCGCTTCCCCCGTCGTACCCGAAACGGTGACACAGATCAGTATG
>JAFARV010000174.1 GCA_019245255.1 Acidobacteriaceae bacterium
TCCGAACTACGCGCAAACAGTGCATGCCAACGGGGATGGACGTCTAATGCCAAGCATGTATTCCACGAACCCTAGGGGCTCAGAGTCGTTGAGGCTACTTCACGCGCTTCCAGCTTTCCGACAATTTCATAGTGCCCATCGTGCCGGATTGCGTGAGTGTGTCGCCGTCTACTTTCACCGTGAACGTATAGTCCTTGCCGATCATGTCTGATACATCCTGGCCATTCACGTTGATATATTCGATGTGCTCCGTGTAGGAATCACCATCGAGCTTGCAGCTTCCAAGGCCCATACCGCTCGGCTTCATGCTGCTTTTGTCATAGGCAACCCACATGTAGCGCTCCGGCGAGATCATCTTCACCTCGCGGACTTTCGGATCGTTAGCTTGACCGTCCAACATTTGGGACGACAATTCCCAGGTTCCGAACAATGGGTTCCTGGTGTGCATTGGATTGGACTGAGACCACGCCGTAGCCATCGCAACCGCAACAGCTAAGCTCGAATAAATAAGAATGCGTTTCATTACAGCCTCCTGATCTGTGATCCCTAACCTTCGGGGTGGTCGGAATGGTATCACAATTACCAACCGTCGTGCTTAAGAGGGGATGAGCGCACAGAGCCAAGATGACTCAGACGTAACTGCCCGGTGTTTACTTTCCGAGTTAATCGTGGATCGCCGGCGATCCGGAAAGTGTCAGCCACATACGGAACGAAAAGTTGCGCTCGATCTCCTAAAGTCCGGGATGCGCCTTACACGGCAAAGTGACGTGGGTCGACCGGCAAGGTTGATCGTAAACACTTCCGGACTACTCATTCGTATGAGTCCAGTTTCCGGGTGGCCGGCCTTCGTAGCACCAAAGGCCCAGACGCCGCCCAAACAAAAGTTAAACGCATTCAGCTATGGCTGTTTCAGGCTGGAGCTGGCACACAGCGGAAATTGTGCGCCTCAGGGAGTACTTCGAACAACAGCTAGTTCCACAGACGAGAGCGCAGCTCGCCTAAGCAACGGACGTGGGCGCGTACTTCCACTCTGTTTGTGAAAGCCACGCCATGACTGCGAATCTGTGATAGCCTCCCGAGAAGGCAAACTGCAATGGAAAACGCAATCAATCGCCAGTGGCGGATAACACGCTGGCCTGAAGGATTGGCCAGGGTAACGGATTTTGAATGGACGGAATCGCCCATGCCTCGGCCCGGGCACGATCAAGCGCTCGTGCAGAACAAATTCTTGTCTCTCGATCCCACAAACCGAGTATGGTTATGGGACCGCGACACCTATCTACCGCACCAAAATCTGGGCGACGTGATGCGAGGTATTGGGGTTGGCACCGTAATCGAATCCAACAAGGCGGGACTGCCAGCCGGAACCCCGGTATACGGGGCATTCGGGTGGCAAGACTATGCCGTCGTTAATCCGAATGACTTTGTCATTGCGCTGCCGGAGGATCCCAATGTTCCTTTGACTATGCATCTTGGGCTGCTTGGGCACATCGGGATGACCGCTTACATCGGCTTGCTCGATATTGGACAGATAAAGGCGGGCGAGACGCTGGTGATATCGGGCGCGGCAGGCGCGGTCGGATCACTTGTCGGACAAATTGGGAAACTTAAAGGCTGCCGTGTGGTCGGCATTGCGGGCAGCCACGAGAAATGCGAGTGGATTACGCAGGAACTTGGCTTTGACGCGGCAATTAACTACAGAGTGGAACAACCCCTAGTCAAGGCGCTCGCGAAGGTAAATCGGCAAGGTATCGATGTGTATTGGGAAAATGTCGGAGGCGAAACGCTGGAGGCAGTGCTACAGCTGATGAACCTAAAAGGCCGTGTCGTTATGTGCGGTGCTATAGCCGGGTACAACGAAACTGATTCCAACGCACATGGAATGCATTGTGTTCGAAACATTGCCGAGATAGTGATCAAACGGGTTCGCATGCAAGGTTTTGTGTGCCTCGATTACTTTGATCGTGCGGGCGAAGCATTCGCCGCTTTGGGCGAATGGCACCGCCACGGTAAACTCAAATACCGAGTGCACGTGGTCGAAGGCTTAAAGAATGCGCCTGCCGCCATGAATATGCTCTTTGACGGGAGCAATCACGGGAAGTTGATCGTGGCGCTGTAAATACCCCCGATTCTATACAGAAAACCAGTAAACGGGCCACGCTTGCCCGTTTGCGGCTGTCCGAAAACGTGGGTTTCGCGGTCCATGAAGCCCAAGTGGCTCCTCCTTCAACCCTCACCGTAATAGAGCAGCCCGGCTTTTAACAGGCCTAATAAATCTGATCTCGAGGAACTTTTAGGTGCCCCAGCTTCATCGCGCGAACTCCGATAATACGAATCGGGTCGTTTTCCCGCGGCGAGCAGCGATCGATCACACGGTATTGGCCCGGTCGGACGCCTTCCAGAATCCAATGCGAACGACAATCCGGTGTATCCGACGGCCCAATGGTCAAATTCCAGAAAGCGGCCTCGTCGATGGTCCTCAAGAAAGATGCGGTGCGTGACTTCCAGGACCACGACACCCCGTATTCGCGCAGGTGCCCCGGCAGAGTGGACCCGGTGCCGCCAACCATGCGGCGGTAAAACCATCCCGTGCCTCCCGGTTTCACCGCGAAGCGAATGCTAGCGGGCCTTAGGTCACGACGCAACCATAGCAGGCGATAAGCTTCCGCTGTTGGGTTTTGCCTGGACAACTCGTAAAGGGACGGTTCGTGCATGGCTGTCAAAAAACGTGCGTAGCGGATAGCAGCTACCTCGGGGAGGGCGCCGACCGGAAAATACGTTTGCGGAAGAGCCGGTTTAAGGGCAGCTAAGGCCACGGCGGTCAACCAAAACGCCCGGACGTTCACGGCTCGTGGGACGGCGCGGAGGCTCAATCCGTTTCAATGCGTAGCCTGCCCCGGCCTTTGAACACGATGGCATACAGTCGTGCTTGCGCCCTCAAAACGTCCACCTGCGTTTTCCGCAGTTCAAATTGCCGAAAAATGGAGTGACCGTTCAATACAAAGTACTGACCTGGATCACTCGCGTGCAACGGCCTACCGTTTACTTCCGAGTTACTCCATGGATGTGAGCCATCTGGACACTAAGTTCATATCGCCGGTTACACGGCCCAATCGAAATCAGCAAACCCGTTCGAGTGAGCCCCTGCAAGGGCATATTTGAGATGTGGCTAGAAATCGTAGCGCGCTCCAACCTCGGGCGGGGTCAAGCCCTTTGACTGCATAAGCATTGATGCCTGCCCGATCATAAAGGTTGATCGCGCGTACGCCTCCCAAAAAATGTCAAATCTCGTTCGCTGGCGTCCCTTGAAAACCGCCATCTGCGAAACATCGGAGTCAGTCATCATCTTCAGTCCTTCAATGCAATAACCGAAGGCCTCCGTGAGATTCTCGATAACGCCTGCCTTGCTAGAGTCCATCGGCTTATCGAACGCGGACTGGAACCTCTCGGGAGCTCGTGTATGAAGCGCCATCGTGCACGCGAGCACGTCGGAAAGCGCGATCCCGTTCAGTTGGCCGTCAAGCGTAGTTTCTTGTGTAGCGGCGCCTTGGGAATAAAGATTTTCCGGTATAGCGTTGGCTATGGCAAGCGCCAAGGCTTTCGACCGTTGCCAGTGCTGAACTATGTCGTCGACTAGAGTTTCTGATGCCTGCGTCACCCGCGGAGAGATGGCAAGAAAAATTAGCACGCAAACGAAAGAATCCCTGATGCGCATAGTCTTACCTCCTCGTCGCTGCTACTTTATGATCCCAGTAGTCGGCGGTAATTGGAAACTAGCCCGTGATCTTCTGAGCGTTCCGTTCAGGTCCTGGATCCTCGGCCACCCGTCAACTGGGACAGGAAAGCTGGGCAATTGCCTGACGATGTATCACGATGGCACGAACT
>JAFARV010000220.1 GCA_019245255.1 Acidobacteriaceae bacterium
AGATCGGCACCCGCCTCCCAATGTGTTCCCTCCACCTGGTAAGACCATCGCGTGCTTTTGAGGCGCTGCTGCAGATCCGTCAATACTTCAGGTGCGATGTCGATTCTGAATGGAGTGATCGAATCGTTTTTCACAAGTTGGTTAAAAACTCCGCCGGCGCCTCCTGATGCATGAGCTTCACAACGTCAGGCATCGCGAGCTCTGCGTCTGATCGCGTTTATCTTTTCGCGCAATCTGCAAAAATGTAGTCCTTTGATGCTGCACCGAAGGTGGCGTATGCGCTTTGCCTTTGAAGATTATATTTCCTTTTCGGATTGAACAGTGGCCGGGGGGCGTCATGGCGGCGTCCCCGCCGATCGCCCGATGCCGTATCATTAATGTTGTCTTCTCTCTTTTTCCGTTGCGGGTTCTCATGCGGAGAACTTTTCTTTCGTTGGTACTAGCCGCGATTCTGATGCCCCAGCTTCTCGCAGCTGCCTCGGTCTACGACTATGATCTGACTACAATCGACTACGAAAGAATACATTTGCGCGATTTCAAAGGTAAGGTCCTGATGATCGTCAATGTTGCAAGCCGCTGCGGGTACACTCCCCAATATGCCGGTCTTCAGAAGCTCTATCTTGCGCACAAGGACCAAGGGTTTGTGATCATTGGCATTCCCTCCGACGACTTCGGAGAAGGAGAACCCGGCTCCAATCCAGAGATCAAGCAATTCTGTAGACGCAAATACGACGTCACATTCCCGATGATGTCCAAGGTATTCATCAACGCCAATCCGCGCCTGCCGCTTTATGAATATCTGACTGACGAAAGCCAGAATCCAAAAACGGGCGGAGAAATTCGCTGGAACTTTACGAAATTCCTTATAGGCCGGGATGGCACAGTGCTGGCTCGTTTCGAACCGGCGATAACGCCCGAAGATCCATCCCTCGTCGCCACCGTAGAGAACGCTGTCCGATAAAAAGCATTGTCTCTGAAGCGCTCGCCGAGTCGGAGCCGCCCGCTGTTACTGTTTCTCTTGCCACGCCGGCTGCAGCGTCCATAGCCGAACCTGCATGTTTTCTAACGAACCACCCGTAGCTGTAAGGGACAACCCAGTGCTGTCCGGCCGGGGAAATACTAAGTTCGTCATCGTGACTGCTCCGTCTTGCGCGAACACTTCCACCGAGGAACGATCCACGAAAACGTGAAGCTTGAGCGGTTCAGATCCGAGCCTCAAAGGGGCTGCCGTCCTCGATGGGAAAGCGGGATTCCACTGAGTGTTACCCGACTTCGATCGATCCACGAAGAGCTCTTGCTTTACCACATCGAATGCGACAACTGTCTCCGTGCCGCCGCCTTCGAGCAACCGCCACCCCACTGCGTGAGCGGCGCCGACGTGAATGGTCGTTTCCAACTCAAACGTTCGACTGCGATACGGCCAAGCCGTCAGCTTGCGGTTGAGTTCATCGACGCTGGACCCGGCGAACGAGAAAGCGCGACTGCGCAGAGATGCCAGCTCGCGCACGGGCTGTTGCAGCAGTTGAAGCGAACCATTGAGGCCGGCCAGCGACAATTCCCGCGGGAGCGTCATCGAGCCGCGCCAAGGAGAAGTTGGCGCATCGGCGGCGTACTGCCAATTGTTCATCCAACCGATCATGTGTGGCGTACCAGGCTGGTGATCGTTGTTGAATGTCAAAGCGCAGTAGCAGTCGCGGCCGTAGTCCAGCCACCGAATTGCTCCTTTCGGATCATCGGGCGTGAACGTTCTTCCGTCAAATTGGCCGATAAAGTACTGCTCGCCCGAACCGCCTGCAATGTGGCCGGGATTGAGGCCGATTTTTAGAATCCAACGCAATGTGCCGGGGTGGCCGGCAACTGGGAGTTGATAGAGATCGGGACATTCCCAGACGCCGCCTGTTGCCCCCTGCGGTCCGAACTCACTGAGTTGGCTCCAGTGCTTCAGATCCAATGACCGGAACAGCCGAACCTTTTTGTCGTTCGCCTGAACGATGACCATTACCCAATACTTGCCGGGCGCGTACCAGAACACCTTCGGATCGCGCGTATCACTGCGGCCCAGATCCAGCACTGGGTTCCCGGAATACTTTGTCCACGTCAATCCATCCTGGCTGAATGCCAGGTTCTCTGTTTGCTTCTCCGGGGAAGTCTCCGTCTTCGGAGTCATCCCTGTGTAGATGGATACAATGCATCCCTGTCCCGATGTGCAGAGTCCGCTCGTGTCGCTCGAATCAAAAACGGAGCTGCCGGTGAAGATAGCCGCCTTGCTGTCATCTGGGATCGCAACGGGCAGCTGATTCCACCTTACGAGGTCTGAGGAAACTGCATGCCCCCAGCTCATGTGGCCCCACTTGTTCTCAAACGGGTTGTGTTGGAAGAACAGATGGAATTTTCCGAACGCGTACACGAGACCGCAGGGGTCGTTCGTCCAATTCATGCGAGGAGAGAAGTGAAACTGCGGCCGGTACAACTCCTCGTAGTCGCGAGCGAGAAGGCAAGCTGCGATGGTAACCATTACCGCGGCAGCGATGCTAAATGGCCTTCTCAAGTAGGCCTCCCGCGTGAGCCTTCGAACCTACCAGGGTCGTCACGTAACTGGCGATCTCGTTCGATAGTTTCGGTGTGGCGCTGCGATCTGACGCGACCCACGCTCCCATTCTGTTACCCAGGTCCACCGCTTGGTTTGGAGTGAAGCCCAGCACCGTAGCGAAGAGAATTCCAGCCGTACAGGCGTCGCCGGCGCCCACAGGATAAACATCCTTGACGGTGACCAGCGGCAGGTTGCCGTGGAATTCACCCTCTTCCGTGTAGAAGGTAGTTCCGAGCGCGCCATTTGTCACGATCAGTTTCGAGATCGATAATCTATCCATCAGCCTCCTCGCAACCCCGGCCAGCATGTTTTCTGATCGCGAGTGTCCGTTAGTGATCCCAAACAGATCGCAGATCTCAAATAGCTCATCGTAGTTGACCTTCACGATCGTGGCGCTGGCGCAACCCGCTTCGATAATGTCTGCACTGTACGCGCGCTCCAGGGTCCGAGTGTCACGACGGAGATTGACGTCATACAGGCGAACCGCATTCACCGCCAATTGAAGAAATGCGCGAATCGTTCGGCGGGAAACAGGAGAGCGCTGCGCCAAACTGCCGAAGCAGACGGCGTCACAAGTTTCCGCGAGTCTTTCGAGCTTTGCCTCATATGCGACGAAATCCCAGGCAGCATCCCTCTCGATCTGATAACCAGGGTCGCCATTGCGCATGAACACAGACACTGTCCCAGTCGCATGGACAGGATCAGTCTGCACGTACTCGATCGACATTCCCCGGTCGAGTAGCGACTGCAAGATCTCATTTCCACGCATGTCTGTGCCGACCCGGCTGACGAGGACTCCTTCGCCAACGCTCAACACTGCGGCAAGCTGATGCGCATGCAACGCAACATTCAAGGGGGCTCCGCCCAGGGTTGCTGTCCCGTCTTCGAAGACGTCGAAGAGAACCTCGCCGAGCCCAACAAACTGCAAGGGTTTGATAGCAGCCTTTCCAGTGCCTGATTCCTTTGCCATACCGGGTTTCGCGGTGGCCGCTGTCATCTCGTTGTGACTTCCGAACCGGCACTACCCGACTCTGTACCGTATAGCGTCACGGGCCGTTCGCTTTTACGATCACGTTCGTTAAGTTCGCGGATCCTGGCAAACAGCGGAGCGGCTTCTTCCGATTTGCCTTCTTTCTTCAAAGTGGAGGCCAGAAGAGCGAACGGCTGTACCTTAGTAGGGTCTAACTCAATAGCCGCCCTGAGTTCCCGTATCCCTTCGGTGTTTCGACCCGCACGGATGTACAACTTCGCGAGGTCAATCCGCGAATGAACGAAACGCGGATCCAGCTGTACCGATTTTTCGAGGGCGTTCACTGCAGCGGTGAAATCGGGCTCGCCCGGCCCGACTCCCATGCGGATAAGAGCCTCGCCGAAGAGGTATTGAAGCGATGCGTTCCCGGGTTCCTGTTTGATCCGTTGCCGGAGTGTGGCAACCGCCTGCTGAGTATCACCCTTCTGTATGTAAGTAAGTCCTAAACCTGCCAGTGCGGGCCCGCGCACGGAATCGTCGTGTGATGCCGCAAGGAACTCCGTCTCGGCTTCTTGGTAGCGACCGGCCATGGCATTGATGATTCCTTCTTGCACAAGCAACGCGTCCGAGTCCGGCAAGTAGTGCAATCCCACCTGGATGACCCGGAGCGCGAGATCCAAAGCATTATGATCCGCGCACAACGTCGCGAGCTCGATATAGTTTTGTTCGTCTTTCGGCTCTAATTGCGTCGCTTCGCGGAGCAGGTCGATCGCTTCTTTGGTTTGTTTGTTTCCCTCGTACGCCTCTGCGAGCAGGCTATCTACTTCAGCGGTCTTACTTCCGTGATCGCGCAGCTCCGATAGAACTGCAATGGCCGGACTGAACTTCTTGGTTTCCGTGTAACAGAGGCCTAAGTTGAATGCGACATCATAGGGTTGCGGATACCCGGCGCGAGCGGCTTCGAAAAACGGGATAGCAGCAGCGAACTCCTGATGTGCTGCGAGTAATGACCCTGCGTGGAATTGCCAGACCGGATTTAGTTTCGTGAGGTCGACGTTTCCAAGCAGCGCGACTGCATCTGCTGGCTTACCGAGCTCAAAGTCGCATTCAGCCATCATGACCGGCAAACGCGGATGGCTGGCCCACTGCGATTTCAGGGCTCCGAGGTAAGTGCCGGCAGAGCGACAATCCTTGCGGCGAAACGCAAGTTCACCCAGGTACATTTGAATCTCCGGGTCCTGTGGAGTTTCCTTCAGCAGGATATTGAAATTCTTCTCCGCCTGATCTGTTTGCTTCAGGGCGAGCTGATTAATCGCTAAGTATTTGCGCGCGAAAACCAAGCCCGGCTGTATTCGTAACGCCTGCTCGAATGTCGTATCTGCTGTCTGCAGGTCGTGTTCGCCAGTTAGCGCGAGCCCTTTCAACAGAAGCGCATTCGGGTCGTACGGATTCCGTTGCAAGATCTGCGCTGTCATAGAGAGTGCCGCGTCCCAGTCTCCGTTCTCGATTGCAATCTGAGCCTGCTTATACGCCTCAGAATCTTGTGCGGACGCCCGCAGGGCAGTGAGGCTGATGGAAAGCAACGCGCACAAAAAGAATCGAAAAGGCTTGGAGCGACCTGGCCACATATTTCAAGTGTCAAGCAACCGGGCAGTCGCGGCGGCTGAATTTCCTGTGGGCTTTCAAGCGCGGCGAACTGCCCCTGGCAATGACTGCTGATTGGGTGTTAGAAGTGAATGCGGATGCTGAACTGCGGTGTTCGAGCTATGCCGACTCCAGTTGCTCTTCCAAAATTCCCATCCGCAAGATTTCCGTCCATACCGGTCAGATTGACCCGGTTCAGGACGTTTGCTATTTCCGCCCTGAACTGCAACTCAGCGCCTTCGGCTGTGAACCACGGAATTTTGCTGTTCTTGGTGAAACCGGCATCCACCTGTGCGAAGTAAGGGCCCCGATAAGTATTCCGGCCCAGGTTGCCCTCTACGCCGCAGCCCAGGGCCGTGCTTGTGCCGGCCGGGCATGGCGACGGGAAATCGCTCGCCGGAAAGATTCCGTTGAGATACTGAGTTCTGGTATAACCCCCCTCAGCGAGTGCACCCGTTGGAGCGTTAGGCAGATCGTAGTAGATCCCCTGCGAACCCCAGTTGCCCGTACCCGAGTAAACGGTGAACGGCAGACCAGCTGTGAACGTACCGATTCCGCTGAATTCCCATCCTCGCAGTAACGCTCTTTCCACTCGACGCGAGAAGTTCGGGGTCGGGATTTGGTAGACAAAGTCAAAAACGAGTTGGTGCGGAATATCCTGAGATGACGTTGCCTTCTGATTGTTGATATTCCACGGATTAATAACCAGCGCGCCTTCCGTCTTGTTCTGCCCAGGGGCACCGCTGACGTCGTCGATCGTTCTCGATTCGGTATAGACCGTCTTGAAGACCAGCCCGTGAGAGAAGGCTTTCCTCAGTGAGAGAGCAAGTGCGTTGTACTGCGAGAAATTGCTGTTATCCGCGTAGATTATGTTGGCGAAGTACGGATTCAAACCCACAAACTTGCCGTTGTTGATCAACATATTCCCGACATAAGTGTTCAGGTTCCGTTCGGCATATAAGTCGACACCATGCGAGCCCGTGTAGTCAGCTTCGAGCAGCCAGTCGCCGTGGAAGCTACGCTGGACGCCAAAAAATCGGTTCTCGGCATACGAGAGCTTCATGTTCATGTCAGGTCCGCCGGCGTTCACGATCGTTCCGATTACGCCGCCGCGGGGGTTCAATCCGAGTGTTGGAAGCGCCGGGATCGGACACTCGAACGGGAAGGTTGACGAATTACATAGAGCAAAGCTAGGATACGGCCCCGTCGGATTTGTGATGTTCAGGTTCAACGTCGCCGTGAGTGGCGGGTTTCCTGCGGCGGTGTCACTCCAGATTGTATTGCCGCCGCGATTGACGAACATCCCCCAGCCGCCTCGTATAGACCAGTTCGGAGAATTCCCTGGCTGCCATGCAAAGCTGAATCGCGGAGCAAAGCGCCCGACTCCGCCGTTGTAGGCGTACTTATCCTGCTTCACATAGGAATTCGCAATTTCATTACCGAGTCCGGGACCAGCGCCAAGAAAGAGGTCGTCCCGGTTGCCGTGCCGCTCATAAGGGTTCGCTTGATACTCATAACGCAGGCCTGCGCTGATGGTCAGATTCGGCTTGATCTTGTAATCGTCCTGCACGAAACCGCCGTAGTAGAAGCTCATCCAGTAGTGATTGTTATCCCCGAGTGCTCCGGTAAGCGGATTGTAAGAGTAGGGTCCCGTCTCGCTTTGTGGAGTGTCGGCAACAAATTGGAATACGTTATTGAAGTTGAAAGTCGGACGGGAGTCCCAGTTTGTGAACGTCGCGAAATCCTGGTTCTCAAAGATTTCGAGGCCTGCCTTGACGGTGTGCTTGCCCTTGCTTAGGCTCACGATGTCTCTCCAGTGCAGGTCGGCTTGAGCGAAGTTGATTGGAGCGAAACCGGCATCTCCGAACGAGGGCAGCGGGCCCGGGTTAATTTGCGGAACGGTGCAGATCTTGCAGTTTATCGATAGGCTGTTGTGAGTTCCGCCGAGGCTCATTTCGTTCAGCACGGTTGATGAGAAGGTGTGCGTCCAGTCCAGCGCCGAGTACCAGGACGGAACCGGAACCGGTTTATTCCATTGCGGGCGAACGTTATCACTCGTGGTGGTTTGGATAATGCCGATGTAGTTGAAGTACAAGCGGTCGTTCGTGAAGTTCTGATCAACTCGCAGAGTCCACTGGTGACCATCATTTGGGTTGCTGAATGTATGCGTCCCGGTGGCGAGGATTGGCAGACTGCATGGTAGTCCAGATGGACCGCTGCCACTGCAAGTCTGACCCAGTTCGCTTTGCAGAACCTGGGAAACTGTCTGGAAGTTCTGTAGGTTGACCGCCGATGGAGTGTATGACTTCAGTAGCTGCGTAGACAAGTTGTTCGGCAGATTAGAGGTCATCCAACTTACTAACTGGGGTGTTTCCACCGTGACCACGTTGCTCTGAGGCTGTTCAGAGATGAGCTGATCCCAACTGAACCAAAAGAAAGTCTTGTTCTTGAGGATCGGTCCGCCGAAAGCGCCACCAAACTCATTGCTGCGTGACGGAATCAATACGCGGCCGTAGTTCGGAAGAACCTGGTTCTGGAAGATGTTGCGGGCGTTGAGAGCACTATTTTGAAGGTACTCGTACAGGGACCCGTGAAACTGATTGACTCCGGCACGGCTGAACATCTGAACCACCACGCCGCTGCCGCGCCCGAATTGAGCCGAGAATTCATTTGCAGAAACGACCATTTCCGAGATCGCATCGGGGTTCAGCACGATTCTGGCATCGCCGCTTGACGGGGAATCGTTGACCGTCGTTCCGTCGATGTAGAACATGTTGGCCGAGTTGGGCTGTCCGTTTGCACTGACCGCAGGAAACTGATTTGAAACCAGCACACCGGCGGGGTTGTTACCCATCATCCCTGTCCCGGTCACGCCTGGTGTCAGGTTGATCGCGTTAAGAACATTCCGGCCGGGCAGCGGCAATTCGTTTAATTCGAGTTGGCTTACCGTCGACGTGATTTTCGACTCATCGGTTTGGACGGCCTCGGCGCCTGCGGTCACCTCGACCGCGGTCTGCACCCTGCCGACAGCGAGTTGTATCGGAACACTTCGAACCTGGCTCGGCTGCAGGAGCACGTTATCGATCACTGTCTTGTCGAACCCGGTGGCCGTCACGGAGACTCTATATCCTCCGGCCGCCAACGTTGGAAATGTGAAATTGCCAGAGTCGTTGGTCGTGGCAGTCAAGGTGACGCCAGTTTCAACTCTGGTGAGCTCGACAGTCGCCTTCGAGACGGCTGCTCCTGAAGAGTCGGTGACGACTCCCTCGATCGAGCTGCTGAATTGACCATATCCGGGTATGGTCCCAACGGCGATAGCGGCTGCAAGAAGGAAACACGTCCTGAAGCGCCTGTTGAACAACGCGGTCATTCATTCCCCCTGGAACGCGATGCGCTCGGGACGGAGACTCTGTTCCGAGGCCTCGTTTCGAATTCACGATCACCCTTTTTATACTGGATTAGCTCTATTGCCACAAGAGGTAATTACCTGTAGTACCTTAAGGTGATTTTTGCGATATTGACTTAAAGTTGAATGAGCTTGTAATCTTTGCAATATCTTACAAGGATATGGCTCCCGGAACCTGTATAAATAGGAAAATTTATGGAAGAGTGGTTTGCGGCGATTCGGCCCAAGTCTCGACCAGCTCGCCACGAAATCAATCTGAGCTGATCGGGCAAATGCTGTATATTCTAAATGGCCGCAAAATGGCACAGACCAGCAAGCCGGTTCCGGACGACGGTACACCGTCCGCTACCAAGTACAAGGCAATACTGACTGCTCTCAGTGAAGCCATCAAGGCAGGGAAATACAAAGCGGGACAGCGGCTGCCGAGCGAAGCTCAGTTGAGCCGTACGTTCGGAGTCACGCGGCTAACCGTAGCCCGCGCCCTCAATGAATTGGAAGCCGCGAGGGTCATTTCCCGAAGGCCTGGGTCCGGCAGCTATGTGACGGATGGGGCACATGCGATGGGGCGGACATTCGGGCTTTTGATTCCGGAACTGGGTGAAACGGAGATCTTCGAACCTATCTGTCATGGAATGGCTCGCGCCCGCCGTTCGACTCATGACGAGTTGCTCTGGGGTGCGGCCACGCGCGGCGCT
>JAFARV010000314.1 GCA_019245255.1 Acidobacteriaceae bacterium
TGGTGATGTAGAAGGAAACCATCAGCACGATCATCCACAGCATGATGTCGAGGGCCGGCAGGAAATCGAGCAGCATCTTCCGGCATAGGCGTGATCAGCGCCACCATGATCGAGAGAATCGCGCCCTCACAACGCATTGGGCTATTCAACTCCGAATGAATTCGCTGCGCTCATCGCGCAGCGACAACCGCAACCAATTATGGTGGAAACAGTCTTATGGCGACCGGAGCCGCTCACGGGGGCACCTCACGGCCCTGAATCCACTTGCGTACTTTTGATCACCTCGCCAGCGACAACGATGTAGCTTTGAAGTATTTGGGTTGCGCGATCTGGAGTAAGCGTGTGCAGATCGAAGCCGGTGCTCGTCAGAGTCACGAAGGATGGGACAGTTGCCATCACGAACGCGTGGGGAGCCCACTCCGTGGTAAATTTTTGCCCATCAAAAGAGTACACTCGAACGATTTCTTTATAGGGTGTGAGTGGCGGCTCCATGGCCCACGCTATAAATCCGAATTTCCCGGGAAATCCTCCAGCAAGTGCCAGAGCCTTGAGATCTACTAAGAAGTCGTCGTCGGGTTGCAACTCCACATGATCTATCAGTCTCCATCGGCGATCCACCTGGCCGTAAGCTCTGAAAGAAATGGCATTTTCAGGGATGGCGCGGCCGCCTCTAGTTACCTCGAGCCCTACGATCAGGAACTTGCCGATCGGAATGCTAACGGGGAATATCACCGTATTCTGAAGATCGCCACTTTTGTGACCGAGCACTGAGTCGAGGGTAGATTTTAACTGTTCGAGGCTGACATCGCTTGAGTCATAAGCCTGGTTAATAAAAGAGTCGATGAGCGTCCATATTTGTTTGGTGACTTGTAGCTTGGTTGCTGAGAACTGCTGACGACCATTCTCATCGGACCAGTGCAATTGCGCTTTGAGGTCGTCGATTTTACTTTTTATATCAGCGCTGAAGTTAGTCGGCTCAGATTGACTCCGGAGCAAGCACGCACCACTGAACAGGAGTGCGACGATGCAAGTAATATGTATGTACTTCATATTGTGTCCGTTAAGGAATTGTTTTAACGGCAAGTGCCGTCGCCGATGGTGCTTCGCGGAACAGCACTATCGCGGGCGCAGCATCATAGTTCTTTCCGAGATTGTTCGCAATTGACCCCTTGATGACTGCCTGCTTAGGCTCACCAAGCCAAACTATTGGTGCGCCGATGCTTCTCCAGGAAGCGTCGCTGATAGCGGTGGCCCGGAATGTTTGTCCACGACTGAAGAGTTGTAAATTGGTCGTTTGTCGGCGACCAATACGATTCACAGTTTAGTATGTTTACTGAGCTTGCTCCTGAAAATACCGAGGTCGCGTAAGTTTTGGGACTGACTAAATTCGTTTTGGAACAACTCAGCAAGGCCGTTAGGCGCAGGCTTGGCCCGCACCGTGACGTGAACCGCAATCGTGTGTTCGGCCATTGACACCTGTCGCGCCTGGAACAGGCAAATCTCGCCGTCCTCTCGCGGCGGATTAACATTCCTACCAGCACCAAACTCCCCATTTTGCTTTGGGCCATGGTAACGCGAAAGTAAGCTCTACCGGCATGCGGGCAGCAGTCTCTTATTCAAGCCCATTGCCGGTCACGTGAAGCGTTTCTCGCACCTCGTTATCCGGACGGTTTGCCTGATAGTCGCGCTCATACGCCAGCACAACCGTGTTGTTGTTGGAAATCGTCACACTGCCTCTCTCGAGATCGTCGCGTTTCCAAACGGTCCGGACAATATTTCCGTCAAATGCGTATAACCGCACATTTACAGCAGCAGCGGTGTTGCCTATTGTCATTCCCCAGGCCAGGAACCAGGCCTCAGTCGGCACAGGCGAATCGAGTTTCGCAACAGTAAAGGTGTGTCCGCGAAACTCCGCTTGAGTCGGTGCCTCCGCCCTCATGGCCCAGGAGCCGTTCGTTTGGTCCCAAAACTCGAGATAGGGCTGGGTATCAGGAATAGCATCGCCGCCTTGGAGAATGCTATATGACACTCCAGGCATTTAGCGCCATTCAACGGGAAAAGATCGGCAAATGCGTTGCCACCCGCTTTGTCTTGGACCGCATTGATCCCCGCAACCACATCATCAGCCGAAGCGCCCGGAGAACTTACGATTCCGATAATCTCGTCGGATACAAGTTTGTGAAGCTGAGATAGAATCTCAGCGGCTTTCGCCCTAGATGTTACCCGGCCAGACTCGTCGTCGTCGGAGGTATGAAAAATCTGCCGATTAAGCTTGGAGTACGTATTGTAGCGCTGTGCACGGCTATCGGAGGCAGCAGTTCCACCGGCGGTTTTAGCAGGTCCGGATTGGGCAACGGCCAGCAATGCTAGGCAGATAGAAGTAATCGGTCTAGCCATAATGCCACGATTGCCTTCCGAGCTACGATGAATTTTCGCGCGCGGCTATTGATCGACAACCGCCTG